>JADFVC010000079.1 GCA_015222355.1 Chloroflexota bacterium
CGTCCCAGCTGCATCGCCATTTCAATCGTCATCGGTTCGATATTGGCGACACCACGCACCCCATCGGTGCCGAAGAGTTTCTTCTCCATCAGTTATTATCCCCTTCCGCCTTATTCACCCCTCGGTTGATCCTCAGACCCATCAACCGTACCGGGAGCAGCTTCTACGGCTTGAATTTCCACCCGCACCTCGGTGGTTTTTTCTGTTTTAAAATAGATATAAGTCCCTGAATGCTCCAGAGGAACAATCAACGAGAACCCCTCATTGACACCGCTCAAATCAATCGGTTCTGTCGTCACCTCACGAACACTTTTCAATTCTGATTCAGCACCCTCTAGCAAGACCCGTTCCGGCACTGCCTGCACACTGCCGATCCGGTAACCTTCCAGCGGTTCGCCGACCAGGGCAATCTTCACCGGCACCCGTTTCTGCCTGATCCGTTCCAGCTTGAGATCGATAAACGATGGGGAAAGCCGCGTCACCCGCAGACCGCTGGGCAGATTCAAACGCTCCTCCAAGCGCTTGAAGGTGGTCAACCCCGGTTGCAGGTCGGCCAGATCAACCATGATGCTGATGTCATTCGGACTGATCTTCATCAACAGTGTCCGCGGACCGCTGACCCGCACATCGACAAGGCTCGGCACCTCGTTGGCAACCATCAACCCCGCCGGGATATTCTGCAATTCGAGCGGCACCCGATAGCCAACCTCCTGTCGTCGCTCACCCATGATGAACATCCACAGGATCAGCGCAAAAACCAGCGAGAGCAACTTCAGTGTCCAGTTTTCTGTCAACAACCTGAACATATCAGCTACCTTTCTTCTTTTTCCGGCCGGCAATCTTGACTTTGCGCGGTTCCAGCAAACGGCCAAGGACCTTCTTTAGACTGGTGGTATCCAGGTTCCGGGTCATGCCGCCGTTGACCGCCACTGAGATCTTACCGGTTTCCTCGGAAACAATGATCGCGACAGCATCCACCAGTTCGGTCAAGCCGATAGCCGCCCGATGACGTGTCCCCAAAGCCTTACTGACATCTCTGCTCTGAGTCAGGGGAAGAAAACACCCCACCTGAGTCAAGCGACCCTGTTGAACGACCAGGGCTCCATCATGAATCGGTGAAGTCGGCATAAAAATCGCCCGGATCAATTCACTGGACACCCGCGCATCAATCCGTGTTCCCGATTCAAGAATATCCTTGATCCCGGTTTCCCGTTCGATGGCAATCAGGGCACCGATTTTACGGTTACCCAATGCCACACAAGCTTTCACCAGTTCGTCGATAACTTCCGACTCTTCCCGGTAAGTCATACCGCCAAAAAAAGGATTGCGGCCGACGTGCATCAGGGCTCGACGAATATCATGCTGGAAGATGACCACGATGACCAGGATGATCGAGGAGAGGAAGTTGCTCAAAAACCAATGGAGCGTGTGCAGGTCACCAACCCGTGAGGCGACATAGACGACAAGAATAACCGCTAAGCCGAGCAGCATTTGCACCGCCCGCGTTCCCTTGATCAGAAGGATGATTCGATAGATGATAAATGCAACAATACTGATATCGAGCAGATCGAGAAGACGTATATTGGCAAAAACGTCAAACATTGCAGCGCCTAGCGGTCGGACAAAAGGGATTAGATAACAAGAAGACTAACAGCAAAACCTGCAATAAAACAGGGGAAAAAGAAAATCAGGTCAGTTTTTTCTCGCGAATAGCCCAAGCGACCATTGCCGCCTCACGGGCGGGTCGCACATCGTGGACCCGAAACAGTTGCACGCCCTGTTGAACGCCTAAAGCAACCGTGGCCAAAGTTCCGGACAAACGCTCCAGCGGGTCGTCCTGCTGCAGCAGCCGGCCGATAAAACTCTTCCGGGAAGTTCCGAGCAGCACCGGGCATCCGAAACAATGCAATTCATCAAGATGGTGTAGCAGTTCCAGGTTCCCCAGAGCACTTTTGCCAAAACCGATGCCCGGGTCAACAGCCAGTCGCTTTTTCTCAACCCCGGCCGCTAAGGCATCATCAATACTCCGTTGCAGACTGATATAGACTTCATCACGCAGGCTGGCATATTCGGTATTTCGCTGCATCACCTCGGGACGCCCCCGGGTATGCATGAGAAAAAGGCCGGCAGAGGTCTCTGCGGCAACCGTTGCCATTTCCGAATCGAAGGATAACCCACTTATATCATTAATGAAATTCGCGCCAGCAGCAATCGCTTCACGGGCGACAAGCGCTTTGCTGGTATCGATTGAAATCGGCAGATCGGTTGCGCGGCGCAAAGCTTCAATCACCGGCAGCACCCGTGCCAGCTCTTCATCCGCCGAAACGGCAAGAGCACCCGGCCGGGTGCTCTCACCACCAACATCCAAAAGCCCGGCTCCCTCCTGAACCATCGTCAAACCTTGCTTCAGCGCAGCCTGAGGGGCGGTAAAATGGCCGCCATCGGAGAATGAATCCGGTGTGACATTGAGTACCCCAACGATACAGGGGCGCGATAAATCGAGCAGGCAATCCCGCCCATGCAGCTGCTGAACCGGCAACCGGATCACGCCTCAGGCTTCTCCTCAGGCCCACCGGCGACCGCCAGTGCGGCTTCTTGAGGCACCTCATCTTCGGCCTCTTCAGCCGCCTCAAACTTGAACGGTTCCTCTTCTGCCTTCGGTTTCAGATAATCAGGCTCACCGTCCGGGAAGACAATACTGCAAATCTCAGCACCATCCAGAGTCTCTTTTTCCAGCAAAACTTCCGAAAGATCAATCAGTTGCTGCTGATGGCTCTCGAGTTCCTTGCGTGCAATCTCGTAGTTCTCGTAGACAATCCGGCGGATCTCATTATCC
>JADFVC010000080.1 GCA_015222355.1 Chloroflexota bacterium
GACTTGAGTTGAGTGATGAAGATTATCAGATTCTTGAACGCATTCGCCAGGATCTGAAGTTTGATAAAAAAGTTACGAGCCGCAATTTACGGTCTTAATTGTAGATAAGAAGAAATCGTCTTGATAGAAAAAACGGATAGATACCTCGAGGAGGATGAAGGATGAACATCATTGATCATTTGGAAATGGAACAACTGAAGAAGGATATTCCCGTGTTCAAAGCCGGGGACACCCTCAAGGTTCACGTTAGAATTACCGAAGGTGACAAGCAGCGGATCCAGGTTTATCAGGGAGTCTGTATCAAGCGTGTCAACCGTGGTCTCGGTTCTTCTTACACCGTGCGGAAGATCTCCGGTAGTATTGGCGTAGAGCGGATCTTTCCGCTGCACTCACCGAACATCGACAAGATTGAAGTTGTCCGGGTCGGCCAGGTTCGGCGCGCCAAGCTGTACTACCTGCGCAACCTGCGCGGGAAGGCTGCGCGGATTTCCGAAAAACGTATGGTTTGATCGATCAGGATTCGCTAAGATAAGCCCTCAACAGATCGTTGGGGGCTTTTTTTTTGAGTGCTATGAGTGATGCTTTCGCAAAAAGTCTTGAGATGGCGACGCCATCATGAGTAACCTGGAACTGTTCAACGACATTGAGGTTTCGACCCTTTATTTTGAACAACTGGCCAGCCGACGGGGGTTTCGGGCAATCGCGGGTGTGGATGAGGCCGGGCGCGGTCCTTTGGCCGGGCCGGTGGTGGCCGCCGCAGTTATTTTGTCGGACGACTTTGACCTGCCCGGCCTGACCGATTCGAAAAAATTGACGGAAAAGCAGCGCGTGCGTTTCTATCCACAGATTCGACAGCAGGCGCTTGCCGTCGGGGTCGGTGTGGCAACGGTGCCGGAGATTGATCGGATCAATATCCTGCAGGCTACTCTGCTGGCCATGCAACGGGCGATCGGTCGTTTGTCCTTGTCGCCGGATCATTTGTTGATCGATGGCATTACCCCGCTGCCGGTGGAAATTTCGCAACAGACCTTAAAAAAGGGGGACAGCCGTTCTCTGTCGGTGGCGGCGGCCTCGGTGGTGGCGAAAGTGGTCCGGGATCGGATTATGCTCAGTCTTGACCGTCAACAGCCCGGTTATGGATTTGCCAGGCATAAGGGGTATGGCACAGTACAGCATCGCCAGGCGATTGCTGAACTCGGCCCGAATCGTCATCATCGGGTGACGTTCGCCGGGGTCAAGGAGCATCTGGAGGGGTGAATGAGTCATGAGCGGCAGACCCTGGGACGCTGGGGAGAAGAACAGGCGGCTGCCTATTTGCGGAAACAAGGGTTGAAAATCCTTGCTCGTAATTATCGGGCCCCGGTCGGTGAAATTGATATTATCGCCCGCAGTAAAAGAGAGTTGCTGTTCATTGAAGTCAAAACCCGGCGTGGGACCGGATTTGGCCTGCCGCAAGAGGCTGTTGGCCCGCGCAAACAAAAACAGATTATCCGCACCGCCCAGTGGTATTTGAAACAAGTAAAAATCGGTAATTTGCAACCGCGATTTGATGTTGTGGCAATTCTGTGTAAAAGTGATAATTCTGCTGAAATCAACCATCTGCCGAATGCTTTCGGGCTGGCAGATTGACAGACGTCTGGTGTAGGAGTGGATATGACTGATGCGGCAACGAATAGGTCAATCGATCTTGCCTGCTACGGCTTTGTCCGTCTTGGCGTTGCAACCCCGGAACTGCGTGTTGCCGATGTTGATTTCAACCTGCTGGAGATACAAAAAGTCGCCCTTGAGGCAAGTCGTCAGCAGTGTCGCTTACTCCTTTTCCCGGAACTTTCTCTGACCGGCTACACCTGTGCGGACCTGTTCTTTCAGCAACAACTACAGAAACGGGTTGAGCAGGCGCTCGTTGAGCTGGCTGACTTTACCGCGGCAGAAGAGCTCTGCCTGGTCGTCGGCGCCCCGCTTGCCACTGCGGGGCGTTTGTATAATTGTGCGGTGCTGATTGCCAAGGGCGAAATCTGTGGTGTGGTTCCGAAAACTTTCCTCCCGAATAGCGGCGAATTTTATGAGCAGCGTTGGTTCTCTTCGGCCCATGATCGCAGCAGTCATTTTATTTTCATCAACAATCAACAAATCCCCTTTGGTGACGACCTGCTTTTCCGGGCCGAGGGCCTTCCCGAATGCCTGGTCGGAATAGAAATCTGTGAAGATGCCTGGGCGGTTGCCCCGCCGAGCGGTTCACAGGCCCTGGCCGGGGCGACCTTGCTGCTCAACCTCTCGGCCAGTCCGGAAATCCTCGGCAAACAAGCTTATCGGCGAGCATTGGTCGAGGCTCAGTCGGCCCGCTGCCTGGCCGCCTATGCTTACGCTTCTGCCGGTCCGAACGAATCGAGTACCGATCTGGTTTTTTCCGGACACTCGTTGATTGCCGAAAATGGGCGGATTCTAGCCGAAACGGAACGTTTTTGCTTTGCCAGCCGGCTTGCCCTGGCGGATGTTGATCTCGCACGCCTGGTGGGGGAGCGGCAGCGCAACAGCAGTTTTGCCAGTGGTCATCCAGAGCACGGTTTTCGTACCCTTTCCTTTCACTTTTCCCCGCCGCCGACCCTTGATCTACTGCGCACGCTGTCCAGAAC
>JADFVC010000010.1 GCA_015222355.1 Chloroflexota bacterium
CGTTCATCCGCAGGCAAACCGGCATGGTAGGCGGCCGCACTGATGCCGTCCTCTTGCAGCTTTTCGGCGACCTCTGTGACCCGCTTACGACTTAAGCAGTAGATGATACCTGACTCTTGCCGGCGGGTATCAAGAAAGGCTTTCAGCTGCAGATAGGGCTTAGCCTTGTCGATCACCGTGTAGCGGATATTCGGCCTGTCGAATCCGGCGATAATCAGGCGGGCATTGTGCAAATGCAACCGCTGGATGATATCGAGGCGGGTCTGTTTTTCTGCGGTGGCGGTCAGCGCCACCATCGGCACCGACGGAAACTGTTCACGCAGTCGACCAAGCTGCACATATTCGGGACGGAAGTCATGCCCCCACTGGGAGACGCAGTGGGCTTCGTCAATAGCAAACAGAGCAATCTGCAGAGCACTCAACCGCGCAAGAAAATCCTCGCTGAGCAACCGTTCCGGTGCCACGTAGAGCAGATCAAGTTGCCCTGTATGCAATTGAGACAACACCTGCCGGGCTTCATTTGTCTGCAGCGCTGAATTGTAGCAGGCAGCAGATACTCCGTTAGCCTGCAAGGCATCAACCTGATCTTTCATCAATGAAATAAGCGGGGAAACAACAATGGCAACACCTGGACGGTGCAATGCCGGAATCTGGAAGCAGAGCGACTTGCCACCGCCGGTCGGCATCAACACAAAGGCATCATTTCCAGCAATCAGATCATCAATAATCTGTTGCTGATGGGGACGAAATGCCTGGTAGCCGAAGACCTGCTGAAGGGTTTCTAGAGATGTGCCGGAAGCAGAGGCCGTCTTTATCTTCATAATAATCAGAGATTAAAATCAGCGAATCGTTGTCGCAATTGTTTTACCGTTTGTTCATCTTCAACCACCAGGGTGTTCAGATCAACCCCGGTCGCATCGATTGCCAGCCGTTTGCCACTTCGATAGATCCGTTTTTCGTCAATCTGGTTGATCAAACGCCAATATGCCGTGGAAAAATCCTGTAGATCAATATCGCTATCAAACAAAATCAACAGCTTCGATTTCTGCAACGGGCTGTCGGCCCAAAGAGCCTCGACCAGCTGTTTGACAGTTTTACTGCTCTGTCGGTGAATACTGAGCAATGCCACACCGTGGAAGATTGTCATTTCCGGCATTTCCAGATCGATGATCTGCGGAAAATCGATTTTCAACATCTGACGTAGCAAGCACTCACTGGTTTTTGCCAGAAAGACATTCTCACTCAGCGGCGGCCCCACCACCGTCGCCGGCATGATCGGATTATCACGGCAAGTGATCGATGTGACCCGCAACAGCGGACAATCGTCTCGTGTAACATAACATCCGGTATGATTACCGAATGGACCTTCAAAACAGGTCTCACCGGGATTAATTTCACCTTCGATGACAAATTCGGCATCGACAGGAACATTCAGTTGCTGACTCACACAGGCGGTGGTCGTTAATGCCGTCGAAAAAAGCCGCCGGCAAATTGCCAGTTCATCGCAAGCTGCTGGAATCGGGGCCGAAGCCAACCAGTAGAGCGCAGGATCACTGCCGAATACCAGTGCCACTGAAAGAGGTGAATTATTCTTATGAGCTATATCTAAGTGCTCTGCAGCACCACTGCCGGCTGAGAAATTGAGCGCAATATGTTGTTCATCAATAATTTGTCCACGATAAATACCAAAATTTTGTGTGCCTGTCTGCGGGTGTTTGGTGATCACCACCGGCAGGGTAAAATAACGGCCTGATTCCAGCGGCCAGGTTTTCAGCGCAGGCAAACTGCTGAGATTCTCAAGAACCCGGTACTGACAACGAGGCTCTATCTCAACTACGGTCTCAGCTTTTACCGACAATTTTCGTAAACGTTCAACGGCACTCCCCTGCTCTGAATTCAACAATTGTTCGATCTGCTCAGAAAAATGTTCCAAATCACGGCAGCGTAACAATTGTGACATTCTGCGAGCAGATCCGAACAGGTTGACAGCCAATGGAAACGGTGATCCCTGCACTTGTTCGAACAGTATGGCCTTTCCGTCTTGCCGGGCAAATTCACGACGAGCCAGCGCAGCCAGCTCTAAATTCGTATCGACTGAGTGCTTAATCCGCCTCAGCTCGCCATTTTTTTCCAGCTGTTGCAGGAATTCTTGCAGATCCATCCCAACAGTCTAACCGATTCTCACGCTGCAAACATAAAAAAAAAGCCCCTCGGAATCCGAAGGGCTTAGAGACTAACAAGCGATGCTATTAGAAAACAGCCAACATGGCCATTTCCATAAATGGACCAGGCAGAACACCCAGGAGCAGTACACCAGCGAGGGCAATAACAATTGAGATTGTCGTTGCAGCATTCATAGTGACCCAGCTGAAATCTTCTTGAGGATCCTTGAAGTACATACAGACCATGACACGCAGGTAATAATACAGTGAGACTGCTGAGTTCATAACACCGATTATTGCCAACCAGATATACCCTGCTTTAATTGCCCCGGCAAAGACATAGAACTTGGCTGCAAAACCTGCGGTAGGTGGCATCCCCATCAGGGAAAAGAGGAAGATACAGAGAGCGACTCCCATAAGAGGTCGTTTATAACCCATACCTGCCAGACCGTCGAGAGTCAGGTTATCCTCACCTTTTTTGCCAACCAGAACCAATACCGCGAATGCGCCGATGTTCATAAAGGTGTAAACAAGCAAGTAGAACATGATGCCGGACCAGCCGACTTCGTTCCATGCGACCATACCTATCAAGGCATAACCGGCGTGCGAAATCGAAGAGTAAGCCAGCATCCGCTTGACATCTTTTTGAGTCAGAGCAATGAAGTTACCAACGGTCATAGTCAGAACAGCAAGGACCCAGAAAACCGTGACGAGCTCAGTTTGAATACTGTCGAAGCTGACAATTGTCACGCGCATAAATGCAGCAAAAGCAGCAGCCTTAGGTCCAGCACTCATAAATGCGGTGATCGGTGTCGGCGCACCCTGGTAAACATCAGGCGTCCACATATGGAAAGGTGCCGCAGCGACCTTGAACAGGAACCCGGTGATCAGCAATCCCGCGCCGGCAAGGAACATCAGGTTGGAGGTTAAATCCGGCATGGTCTTTACAAATTCCGCAATCCCGGCAACCTTAGTCGTCCCGGTAACACCGTAGAGCAGCGCTACACCGTACAGCAGGAAACCGGTGGAAAATGCACCCAAGAAAAAGTACTTGAGACCCGCTTCGTTTGAGCGTGTCTGGCGACGAAAAAAACCAGCCAGGACATACAGTGAGACGGACAGAACTTCCAGACCAAGGAAGATGGTCATCAAGTCGGTTCCAGAAGCCATCCACATGGCACCTGCCGTTGTAAACAGTATCAGTGGATAATATTCACCGACTGGATATCCTTCCCTTTTCAGATATTCGTCCGACATGAGAATTGTCAATGCCGCAGCAATGATACAAATCATACTGAAGAAGGTTGCAAAATTATCGAGCACAACACTTCCGGCAAATCCAGCTTGTGGATTATTCCAGGCCGTCAGGGTAACGAACCCGGTAATAACCAATGCGACGACACTTAACCAGGCAACATGACTGGTCTTGCCGCGGGGTGTAAACACAGACACCAACAGCAGCGCCATACCGAACACACAGAGAACCAATGATGGCATAATTGCCTGTAAGTTTACATTCTGGATGGCTTCTTGTACTAAATTTGCGTCCATCGAACAGCTCCTCGGGAACCAGTTGTTTATATAATCAATCAGTCAGTTTTATTTGATTTCAATCAGTTTAGCAACAACCGGCTGATAAACCTCAACAACCGCAACCTGCTTATTGTTCATCTGATTCAATAACTGTTCGATAGCCGGATTCATTTTATCAAGGAAAGTGTTTGGATAAACACCAATCCAGAAGACAAACAGTAGCAGCGGCACCATAACCGCAATTTCACGTAAGGACAGATCTTTCAGGTTTTCGTTGGCCGGGTTCGTTACTTTACCCAACATGACACGCTGGTACATCCAGAGCATGTAAACAGCGGCGAAGATAACCCCACTGGTCGCGACAACTGCAAACCAGCGCAGATTACTTTCAAAGGCACCGACCAAGGCTAGGAATTCGCCGACAAAACCGTTCGTCCCGGGCAAGCCGACAGACGAGAAAGTGACAATCAGGAAGATCGTAGCAAATATAGGCATTTTGTGAGCAAGACCGCCGAACTCACTAATCAGGCGGGTATGCCGACGCTCATAGATGAAGCCAACGATTAGGAAGAGTGCGCCAGTGGAAATCCCGTGGTTAACCATCTGGATTATGCCACCTGCCATCCCCTGCTGGTTCATGGCAAAGACGCCAAGCATAACGAAGCCAAGGTGGGCAACGGAAGAGTAGGCGACCAGCTTCTTGACATCTTCCTGCATCATGGCAACCAAGGATCCGTAGACAATGCCGATAACCGACAAGCCCGCGAGATATGGGATGAAGGTCTGCAGTGCATCCGGAAACAACGGCATCGCAAAGCGTACATAACCGTAGGTACCCATCTTCAGCATGACAGCCGCCAAAATGACCGAGCCGGCGGTCGGTGCTTCAGTGTGTGCATCAGGCAACCAGGTATGCACCGGGAACATCGGGACCTTGATAGCAAAGCTGAAAGCAAAAGCCAAGAACAACCAATACTGAGCATTGTAAGGTAGATCCAGCTTGTAGAAATCATGTACACCGAAACCACTAATCTGCACACCAGACTCAACAGCAAAGTAGTAGAGGAAGATGATCGCCACCAGCATCAACAGGGAACCGACTGCCGTGAAGATAAAAAACTTAACAGCTGCGTAGATGCGGTTCTTACCGCCCCAGATACCGATAAGAAAGTACATCGGAATCAGCATCAGCTCCCAGAAGATGTAGAAAAGGAACAGATCGAGGGCAACAAAGGCACCAAGCATAGCGGTTTCAAGTAGCAACAGCAGAGCCATGAACCCCTTGGTGTTCTTTTGTACAGATTTCCAGGTTGAGAGAACCGTAACCGGCATGATGAACGTGGTCAACATAACCAGCCAGAGACTGATTCCATCGACACCCAGATTGTAGTTCATCTGGAAATAATCGCCGATGTTGATCCACTCATAAAACTCTCGATAATGCATTCCACCGGAGGTAGCAAAAATATTATCGAAAGCCAGGGGTAGACTGATCACGAAGGTCACCAATGAGACTACCAGGGTAAACCCTTTCAGCAGTCCATCGTTGTCCCGTGGGATAAAGAGGACAAACAGCATCCCCAGCAGCGGGAAGAAGATAATTAAACTGAGAAGATAATCGGCCATGTGGAATCGCTCCTTGTAACTATATTCGTATTCGCTGGCGTACTGTTAACCGAAGACGTAGAAGCCGACGATCATGACTACACCGACCACCATGGCCACAGCATAGTTATGCAAGTATCCTGATTGTGTGTACTTAAGGCCGGAGCCTATGCCACGGGTAACCCAAGCAACACCATTGACTATACCGTCAACCACTTTCACATCGAAACCGCGCCAGAAAAAAGTCCCGATTTTCTTGCAAGGATTCACGAACAGGAAATCATAGAGTTCATCAATGTACCATTTATTGAAGACAATCTTGTGAGCACCTGCAAACTTGGTAACGAACTTTGCAGGGAGTTCCGGATTCTTGATATACATAACCCAGGCAACGAAGATACCGATAACAGCAACGGCAACCGAAACAGCCATCAGGGTATACTCAGTAGCGTGAGTGCCATGAGCCTCTATGTGGAACAGGTGCAACGATTTACCAAAAACCGGATCCAGGAAATGGTGGAAGTGATTAGCGCCGCCAAGGATCGCCGGTACACCAATGTAACCACCGATAACAGCCAAGAGACCGAGTACCATCAGCGGAATGGTGATTGTCAACGGAGACTCAGGGATATGATCCTTGGCTCGCGCATCGGTTTTTTGCTCGCCGAAGAAGGTCATAAAGACCAGACGGAACATGTAAAAGGCCGTCATAGCTGCCGCTAAAGCACCAAGCAGCCAAAGTAACCAGTGACCACGAGTTGAACCGAAGGACCACCAGAGAATTTCATCTTTGGAGAAAAACCCTGAGAACAGCGGGATACCAGAGATAGCTATGGTGGAAACCAGGAACGTGATAAAAGTAATCGGCATCTTCTTACGCAAACCACCCATGTTCCGCATGTCCTGCGGATCATCATGCAGATGTGCATGATGATAGGCGTGATGCAAGCCGTGAATAACCGAACCGGAGCCAAGGAACAGACAGGCCTTGAAGAATGCGTGCGTCATCAGATGAAAAATACCGGCAGAGAACGCACCGACGCCCATAGCCAGGAACATGTAACCCAGCTGAGAAACCGTCGAGTAAGCCAGAACCCGCTTAATATCATTCTGCGCCAGACCGATAGTTGCGGCGAAGAAAGCGGTTGCCGCACCAACGATCGCAATGGTCAGCATGGTCGATGGCGCCATGGCGAAAAGGATGTTCATCCGGCCGATCATGTAAACACCGGCGGTAACCATGGTAGCAGCATGGATGAGAGCTGAAACAGGGGTCGGACCTTCCATCGCATCCGGCAACCAGGTGAACAGAGGAATCTGTGCTGACTTACCACAGGCGCCGAGGAAAAAGCAGAGAGTCACAACAGTGACGACAAGCCCGCCGGTTTCCAGTAAATGGGCATTCTCGGCTATCTCAACAAAATTAAAGGTCCAGACACCCTTACTCCCAAGTGTCCAGTACAAGACAAACAGACCACAAAGGAAACCGAAGTCACCAATACGGTTGACAACGAATGCCTTCTTGGCCGCATCCCCCGCACTCTGCTTTTCAATGTAATAACCGATCAGCAGGTAGGAACATAGACCAACACCTTCCCAGCCGATAAACATCACCAGCGCGTTGCTGCCGAGAACCAGCATCAGCATGGCAAAAGCGAACAGATTCATGTAACTGAAGAAGCGGTAGTACCCCTCTTCACCGTGCATGTAGCCGATTGAGTAGAGGTGGATCAGGGTACCGACACCGGTAACCACCAGAATCATCACCGCCGACAACGGATCGAGCAAAAAGCCCCAATCGACTTGCAGTTTCCCGACAGACATCCAGGAGAAGATGACAATTTCATGAGTTTTGACATTGTCACCCAGCAGCCGGAAGAAATTCTGACAAGCAACCAGAAAGGAAAAGAACACCAGCAGGGTTGCGAACCCGCCGATTACCTTCTCACTCTTGATCCTCTTGCCAACCAGGCCGTTGATGATCGACCCCAGTAGCGGGAAGAATGGGATGAGCCACAGATTACTGTACATCAAACTCTCCTATTAGCTGAAACATCCGAAAAGCGGATAACATCACCACTTAAGCATATTGAAATCGTCAACATCGACCGATTCTTTATTTTTAAAGAATGCAATTATCAATGCCAGGCCGACAGCAGCTTCCGCCGCCGCAACCGTCATGACAAAAAAGACAAAGATCTGACCATCCATATTGCCGACATGCCTCGACAAGGCAATAAAGGTCAGATTGACCGAGTTGAGCATCACCTCGATACACATGAAGATGACAATGGCATTCTTCCTGGTCAGCACACCGAAGATACCGATACAAAACAGGATGGCGCTCAACAACAGGTAATGATGTACGCTAATCATGATCTATCTCCCAACCATTACTCAGTTAAACATCGCGCTTCGAGATGATGACAGCACCAACGATGGCAACCAGCAACAGAATCGAAGCAATTTCGAAGGGAAGCAAGAAATCGGTGAACATGGCCTTACCGATTAACTCGGTATGACCGTAGCTCTTGATCAACTCGCTGGTTACCTCTCCACCAGTTCCCGAAACGTCACCTCGACGAAGGAAAGCATTGGTAAGCAGTAACATCAACGCTGCCAGCACGCCACCTGCAGCCATCCCGCGGGAATTCGAGCTTTTTCCTATACTGCCCAGATTGAGCAGCATGATAACAAAGATCACCAGAACCATAATCGCGCCAGCATAAACCATAATCTGAATGGCTGCCATGAAGGGACATTCCAACATGATGTACAACACCGCCAGGCAGATGAAGGTCGAGACCAGGTTCAATGCACTGTTGATCGGGTTACGGCATTTTATTACAAAAATCGCCGAAACTATCGCAACCAGTGCAGTGAGATAAAAAAGAATGGCTTCCATGATTACGCAGCTCCTTCTTGCGACTTGAGAAGACGTTCCTTATCGAAGGCAAAATCTTCCCGTTTGAAATTGGCCAGTTCGTAAGCAGAGGTCATTTCTATTGCTTCCACCGGACAAGCTTCAACACAGTAGCCGCAAAAAATACAACGCAGCAGGTCGATTTCGTAAACCCTCGGATACTTTTCACCCTTTTCATTCTCTGCCGACTCGACAGTGATGCATTTCGCCGGACAAACAGTCGGACAGAGATAACAGGCGACACATTTCTCGCGATCCTGAGTCGGAACCAATCGGTGCAGACCACGGAAGCGGGGCGCTATTTCCAATCTCTCTTTCGGGTACTGCACCGTTGTGGTATTCCCCGGCAACAGGTGCTTCAGCGTAATACTTAAGCCTTTGGCTAACTCTTTAAACATATCTACCCTCTACGCAACGTGTGATTACTGCCAGAGAAGGACTGCAAAACCCGTGAGCACGACATTTGCAAGTGCCAAGGGAAGCATAATTTTCCAACCCAAGAACATCAACTGGTCGTAACGGAGACGCGGGAAAGTCGCCCGAATCCAGATAAAGACGAACATGAATGCGAAGACCTTGAACAGGAAGTTCATCCAGCTAAAGAACGGGCCATCCCATCCACCAAGGAACAATGTCGCACCGATCGCAGAAATGGTAATCATATTAGCGTACTCACCCATGAAGAACAGAGCGTACTTCATGGAGGAATATTCGGTACAGAAACCGGAGACCAACTCAGTTTCAGCTTCGGGAAGATCAAACGGAGTCCGGTTGATTTCAGCTATGGAGCTGATAAAAAACAGTCCGAATGCCAGTGGCTGCGTAAAAATATACCAGTTGTGAACCCAAGAGGGGAGGAACTCAAGTCCCCACAGAGGCAACTGTTGAGCAGAAACGATCCCCCGCAAACTGAGCGTTTCAGACAGCATGAAGATCGCAATAATCGACAAACCGGCGGCAAGCTCGTAGGAAACCATCTGCGCAGTGGAGCGGATACCCCCGATCAGCGAGTATTTATTGTTGGACGCCAAACCTCCCAGCACAATCCCATAAACCCCGAGACCAGCCATCGCCATAATAAACAGCACACCGATGTTCAGATCGGTGACCTGCAAAGGTACAGAGTAAAGGATCCCATCATAAGTAAACTGATAGTCTGAACCAAAAGGGATAACTGAGATGGAGATAAAGGCAGGTGCCAGAATCATCATCGGAGCTATGATAAATGCGAACCAGTGCGCTTGTGCCGGAATGATGTCTTCTTTAAAAAAGAGCTTCAAACCGTCAGCAATCGGCTGCAACAGACCTTTGTAACCGGTCATGGTCGGCCCACACCGGGTTTGCATCCGGCCGATAATTTTACGCTCTGCCCATGTCGCATAGGCTACGATTAACAGCGTTACAACAAAAGCCACTACGACTTTTACTAACATGGCCGCTGTATAAAGCAGGGGCGTATTTGAGAGTGTCAAAACTTCTGGCGTCATGACCATCCTCTTCCTTCATCAGTCTATGGCATTTCTGCCGAATTCAGTCAGTAGAATCTACCGACAATCCAATAGCCTTTAATCTTATAACTTAACCGGTTCGACTGCGATTACTGGCTGACCGGTATAAATTTTATTCAACTCCAATGCGGCAAAGTGATAAGGAGCAAAGAAAACCCCTTTCGGCAATCGCCGATCAACCTTGACCTTGGCTTTTATGTCACCACCGGCAGTCCTCAACTTAAGCATGTCACCTTCAGCCAGGCTGAGTTCAGCGGCATCTTCACGGCCAAGTTCAATATAGGGCTCAGAAACAACAGCACTGGGACCCTTGGCATGAGTCGAAACCGTGCCACTGTGGTAGAGCGCGCTACCAACCAATAGTTGGTATTTACTGTCAAGTGCCTTACCGGCGACAACCGACACAAGTTTCCTGGTTTCCGGCTGAAGAATCTCACCACCCCAGACATAACCTTGCGGGCCCACCATATCCAAACTGACCTTCTCATAGCCCGGCGTCACAACGGCGAGTTGTGCAAAGGCCTCGGCTGGGGTTGCCGGTGCAGCTGTCCCAAAAGCCTGAAGTAGCAATTGCAGTATCTCGAAGTCTGTTTTTGCTTCGCCCTTCGACTTGATCCCTTGACGTACTTGCTGTATACGCCGCTCTGCATTAGTGTAAGTGCCGTTCTTTTCTGCAAATGACGTTGCCGGCAAAACCACATCGGCTTTCTCGGCCGTCGCTGTCATGAAGAGATCCTGAACAACCAGAAACGGTGCTTCAAGGGCCTGATCAACCAGAGCATAATCAGGATAAGAAACCAGAGGATCTTCACCAACTACATAAAGGGCTTTCAATTCACCCTTACCGGCGGCCGCGAACATCTGCTGAACCCCCAGGCCTTTTTTGCCCGGCAGGATTCCCAGATCGATGGCTCCCTGGCTGTTGGCTTTTTCACCACAGAGATACAACCCGGAACCCTGACGACCGGCAATCCCAGTCAGCAGCGACAGGTTGGCCGCGGCAATACCGAGCTCTTTACTATAGGCGGTGTAAGGTAGACCATAAGCCAGCAGAATCGCAGCATTTTCAGCCGCAGCCAACTCGCGGGCCGCCTGCTTGATCGCATCAGCAGCAACACCGGTCGCAGTTGCGACAGCATCAGCAGAGTATTTCTTCAAAGATTTCTTCAGCTTGTCAAGACCCACCAAACCATCAGTCTTAGCCAATCCTTCTTCGAGCAGTACCGAGCAAATACCGTTGATAATATTCAGTTCCAGCCCCGGCTTGTGTAACAAAGTACGGGCGTTGGGCAGCTTGGTGAATTTACCGAGCTTATCGGCGACAACCGTCAATTTAGCGTCATTGCGGCGAATCGCCTGGTTAACGACCATGCCGAAAACTGGATGGGTCTCATAGAAGTCTGACCGAATAGACAGGATCGCATCACAATTTTCGACCTGCGGGAAGGTTGCGGTAGAGGCCTGAATACCGAGAGTTGCTTTTAATCCTTCAGTAATGCCCTTGTAGCATTCACCGCCTGAATGATCGAGATTTTCCGTACCCAGCGCCTTGCTCAGATTCTTGACCAGGAACAGCTCTTCGTTGGTCAGTCGCGCGCCGGAAACAATACCGACATTGTCACCAGCGGCCTTGAATCCATCGGCAACCGCCTGAATTGCCTCTTCCCAGCTGGTTTCGACCAGTTGACCGTCCCTGCGCACCAGCGGCTTGGTCAATTTCTGATCACTGTTGACATAAGAGTAACCGAAGCGACCACGGATACAGAGATTACCGTCGTTAACCCCCGTCTTATCGTTAAAGCGGATCGTTTGAACCTCATTGTCCTTGGTGCCGAGGGTAATAGTACAGCCGTTACCACAGTAACCGCAGACCGTATCAACTTCTTTAAGCTGCCAAGGCCGTGCCTTGAACTTAAAGGGGCGCGGCAGAAGGGCACCGACGGGACACATGGAGATGCACTGACCACAGAATTCACAGTTCAAACCACGATCAAACGCAGTAGCAATCTTGGTTTCGAAACCGCGATTGATAAAGGAATAAGAACCGTAGCCGACAATTTCGTCGCAAACCCGAACACATTTACCGCAGAGAACACAGCGGTTCATGTTGCGCTCGATCAGCGGGTTGACCTCATCGGTCGGCAGGTCGAACTTTTCACCTTTAAAACGGTTGGTGACAACTTCATATTCATAGGTCAGATCCTGCAGGTCACATTCACCGGCCTTGTCACAGATAGGACACTCAACCACATGATTCACCAGCAGGAACTCAAGAACAGTTTTACGAACCTTGTGAATTTCATCCGACATGGTCGTGACAACCATCCCCTCAGTCACCGGAGTGGTACAGGAAGGAATCAGACGACCCTTCATCTGCTCAACTTCAACCAGACAGACGCGACAGGCACCATAGGGGAGCAGCTTTTTCGCGTAACAAAGCACCGGAATATAGATGCCAGCTTCCTTGGCAGCCTCGTAAATAGTGGCTGTTTTGCTGACCGTTATCTGTTTTCCGTCAATCGTAAGATTAACCATCTTAACCTCGTATCAGAACTCAAAGACAGTGAGTGCGACTATTCGATTGCCATGAAACGACAAGCGTCATAACAGGAGGTACACCTGGTGCATATATCCAGATTGATCTTTGCCACCTGACCTTTTTCCCATTCAATCGCGTCAACAGGGCAGACTCGCGGGCACAATCCACACTTTTTGCATTTATCTTCAATCACCCGGAAATGCAGCAACGGCTTACAGGAGTGTGATGGACACTCACCTTCCTTAATATGTGCCTCATATTCATGACGGAAGTAACGAATCGTCGAAAGAACCGGGTTGGGAGCCGTCTGACCAAGACCACAGAGTGAACTCTTTTTGATATCGTAGGCCATATCCTCTAGCATATCGATATCACCTTCCTGACCCTTACCCTCGGTAATCCGCTCAAGGATCTCAAGCATGATTTTCAGACCGATACGGCAGGGAATACACTTACCGCAGGACTCAACCCGGGTAAAATTGAGGAAGAAGCGGGCGATATCGACCATACAGGTGGTTTCGTCCATAACAACCAGACCACCGGAACCCATCATCGCACCAGCCTTGATCAATGAATCATAATCGACCTCGGCATCCAGTCCCTCTGCCGGCAAACAACCACCGGAAGGGCCACCGGCCTGAACCGCTTTAAACTTACGGTTATTTTCGATGCCGCCGCAAACATCGTAAATAACTTCCTTCATGGTGGTTCCGGCGGGAACTTCAACCAGACCGGTGTGCTTAACCTTGCCGGTCAGAGCAAAAATCTTGGTGCCCTTGGTGCCCTCAGTACCGATAGAAGAATACCAGTCTGCACCGTTGTAGAAGATATACGAAACGTTGGCGTAGGTCTCAACGTTGTTGATGTTGGTCGGCTTGCCCCAGAGGCCTTTGACGGCCGGGAAAGGCGGGCGCGGCCGAGACATTCCACGATGTCCTTCAATGGAGGCCATCAGAGCCGTTTCTTCACCACAAACAAAGGCACCGGCACCGGCTTTGATGCGCATATCCAGCGGGAAACCAAATCCCATGCAATCTTTACCGAGGTAACCTTTTTCGTAACAGGTATCAATCGCCAGCTGCAGACGCTTAATGGCCAGCGGATACTCAGCACGGACATACACATAGGCGAATTTACAGCCTATCGCATAAGCCGCAATCATCATTCCCTCAATCAATCCATAGGGATCGCCTTCGAGAACCGATCGATCCATAAACGCACCCGGATCACCCTCATCCGCATTACAAATCAGGTATTTATGTTCACCCGGTGATCCTTTAGCAAAAGTCCATTTCATGCCGGTCGGGAAACCACCGCCGCCACGACCGCGCAGACCAGACTTTTTGACCTCTTCAATGACCTCATCCCGGGTCATGGTGACCGCTTTTTTGATCCCCTGAAATCCCCTGTTGGCGATGAATTCATCCAAACTCTCAGCATCGATGACTCCACACCGGGAGAAGATAATCCGCTGTTGCTTCTCAAGGAACTTATTATAGTAGGGGCCAGC
>JADFVC010000081.1 GCA_015222355.1 Chloroflexota bacterium
AGGCGATCTCTTCCCCCTCCCCGACAAAGGCCCGGATCAGGTTGTTGAGCAGCTCATCCGAACCGTTCGCCATGATCACCCAGGAGGGGTCAACACAGTACAGCTCTGCCGCATCCTGCCGCGCCTGCCGGCTGGCCGCATCCGGGTACTTGCGCAGGTTCTCACCACCGTTTGCCAGCTCGGCAGCGATCGCCTCCGCCACCTTCGGTGAGGGTGGATAGGGATTCTCGTTGGTATTCAGCTTGATCCAGCCCGCTTCGTCTTCCGGCTGGAAACCGGGCACGTAACCGGCCATTTCGGCGATATTTTTACGTAGCGGCAGCATGACGTTCTCCACTTGTAGGGGCGCTGCTTGCCGCGCCCTCAATATTCCTCCAGAATCCGATACTCCGTCGTCCGCCGAGCGGGGACAAAACCGGCACCCCGTACCAGCTCGACAATCTCTTGCTGCGACATTCGGAATGAGCAGCCTGCAGCGGCAACAACATTCTCTTCCAACATCGTACCCCCCAAATCATTGCCACCAAAAAACAGCGCTACCTGTGCCATGCGTGCGCCCTGAGTCACCCAACTGGCCTGAATATTCTCAATGTTATCAAGCACGATCCGGGACACTGCCAGAACCTTGAGATACTCGATCCCACTGGCCGATTCACCGCCCAGTTCCGTGTTGTCCGGTTGAAACGTCCAGGGGATAAAAGCAGTAAAGCCACCGGTGCGCTCCTGGATTTCGCGAATCCGGAACAGATGTTCAACCACATCGGCCGGCTTTTCCCGACTACCAAACATCATCGTGGCCGTAGTGCGCATTCCAAGCTTATGTGCCTCTTCCATGACCCAGGCCCACTGCTTCCAGCCAATCTTATTTGGAGAAATTGCCTGTCGAATCTCATCAACTAGAATTTCCGCACCGCCACCGGGAACCGAAGCCAACCCCGCCGCCTGCAGGCGGCGCAAACATTCCAGCATGGTCAGCCCGGAAAGCTTAGCGATATGGATCACCTCAGCCGGGGAAAGTGAATGAATCTGTACCTGCGGGAAGTGTTCACTCAACTGACGAAACAGCTCTTCAAACCACTCGATTTTCAGCGTCGGATGTAGCCCCCCCTGCATCAACAGTTGGGTACCATCGTAATCGACCAGTTCCTGTACTTTGGCAAAGATGGTCTCGTAATCAAGCAGGTAGGCATCTGCATCGCCGGCGTTGCGGTAAAACGCACAGAACTTGCATTTCGACTCGCAGACGTTACTGTAGTTGACATTACGGTCGACGACAAAGGTCACCCGGTTATGCGGATGCCTCTGCCTGCGGATCGCGTCTGCCAGTTGACCGACTTCGAGCAGATCGACTTCGGTCAAAAGCCGGAAGGCTTCGTCGCGATTGATCGGTTTTCCCGCTGCGTTTGTTTCTATGCTGTCCATATCTACCCAATGACCGTAGGGGCGAACCTATGTGTTCGCCCTTTTCCGACTAACGACAACTCCACCAGTCCCTTTTTGCTCTGCGGAAAAATCGACGCATAAGGGGCCAGCCCCTGCTCAATCGGCGAATCCAACATAATCAATACACCTTCAACTCGTTGTACAGAGTATCCCGCTCTACCGGCACCCGACCAGCTTTACGGATCAGATCGATGATGCGATCCTTGCCGATCACCTGCGGAGAATCCGCCCCGGCATCATGGCCGATCTGTTCTTCGATAACCGTCCCATCCAGATCATTCACTCCGAAACAGAGCGCCGTCTGGGCAATTTTCATCCCGAGCATCACCCAGTAGGCTTTGACGTGCTGAAAGTTGTCCAGGTAGATCCGGCTGATCGCCAGGGTTTTCAGCGCATCCACGCCACCGACCCCTTTTGCTCCGGGAACCCGTGTAT
>JADFVC010000082.1 GCA_015222355.1 Chloroflexota bacterium
CAGTTGCTATTCGATTGTCAGAGAACTTTTGTTATCGATGTACTGACACATTTTTTAGTAATCGATGTTGTGGCACTTACCAACTAGTAGTAGCCCCCTTCAGCAAATGAGGTTCATATGAAAAAACTCGGCATTGTCTTGCTCGGCCTGTTCTGCCTGATCTATCTGCTCAATCCCGGTGCAGGTATTTTCGAGCTGATCCCCGACAACCTGCCGTTCATCGGCAATCTGGACGAAGCGGCGGCGCTGGCCACCCTGTTGATGTGCCTGAAATATTTCGGCATCAACCTGCCTGACATCTTCCGCCGCGACAATGACCAAGGGGATAAGGATATCTCCATCAAGTAATCGCCTGAGTCGCTACTTCGCTGTCAGACAGTAGATTCCCGCTGTTTTCCCCGGCAACCGAACCTCGACCTCACCTGCCGTCATCAGCAAATCCTCCTCCCCGGCAAACAGGCTCTTCAATAGAGTCCCGTCCTGCAGCAGCTGTTTCACCCGCGGCGGCAACTTGGCGTTGGCAGCGATCGGCAGCGCAACCGGGGATGGCATCTCGTCTCGGCCGTTGTTGATCACCACCAGCACCAGGTTGCCGCGATACTCGCGCAGGCAGGCATAGAGGAAATGATCGACGTAGAGGGTGTAGGAGGTGCCGTAACGCAGCGCCGGGTTGGCTTTGCGCAGCTCAATCAACTGCTGCAGGTGGTCGTAAATCTGCCGGGCGAAAGGCTGGCCGGCCTTGGGGCGATGGTCGGTGCCGATCATCTCCCAGGGCATGTCGCGGCGATTGTCGGGATCGGCCCAGCCTTCCAGGCCGATCTCGGTGCCGTAGTAGAGCTGCGGGATGCCGCGCGTCGTGAACAGAAAGCTCAAACAGAGCTTAAGGATTTTCGCCGCCAGGTCGCGATCCCAATGACCGACCCGATCGAGAATTTCACTGGTGATCCGCCGGTCGAGATCGTGATTGTCGAGCAGGGTCACCAGACGGTTGGCGTTGCTGTAGGGACGGTTGCGATCGAGTATCCCCTGCGGTTCGGCATCATGCAGACGCGGCCTGGCCAGCTCGGTCATGGGACGATCCCAGACCAGGCAGCCCTTTAAATGACCGCAGAGGGGAAAATCGAAAAGGGTATCGAAATCGTGTTGCTGCTGGTAACGACCGACATACTCGGGATCGTAATTCAACACTTCACCAAGCAGCGTGACCTGTGGCTGGCTGGTTTTGATCTGTGACTTGAACAGATACCAGAAGGTGTCATCGACATGCTTGACGGTATCCATGCGGATAGCGTCGATGCCGGTCTGCTCGATCCAGTCGAGGATGTTCTGAACGAAATAATCGGCCACCTCCGGTTGACGATGATCCAGATCGGGCAATCCGGAGAGCCACTCGGTGACTTCATTCGGGTTCTCGTGGCTATTGAAATGTTCGGGGTAGTGCAGCTTCTTAGCCGAATATTGTTCATACTCGGGGGAGTGGTAGCCGGTGTGATTGACGACCATATCAAGGATCACCTTCAGCCCGGCGGCATGGAAATCACCAACCAGATCCTTCAAGTAAGCCTTGCTGCCTGCGGCCCAGCCGGGCAAAGCGGTGTAAAGGTGCGGGTCGATCCGTTCGAAATCGATGGCCCAGTAACCGTGATAGCCGGCACTGTCGAAAAAATCGCCGATATTCAGATAGACCGGGGTGAGCCAGATGGCGGTCACCCCGAGTTTCTTGAAATAGGGAATTTTCGCCCGCAAGCCGGCAAAGTCGCCGCCATGGAAGGCATGCGGGTTGTGCGGATCGGCCGGTTGCTCATTGTGTGGATCGCCATTACAGAATCGATCGGTAATGACAAAATAGATGACATCGTCCTGCGTCAGCATAGCTTCCCTCCATGAAGTAAGAATCTTTCAACCGGGGCATAAGTTGCCGCCTCCGGCTGAAAATCTATATCTAACAGGAATGGATTGAAGTTCAACCGCGTGGAGAAATTAATTAATTTTTACCAAGCAGATGTCGTGACCCTGCTGTCGTGCCCCGATTTTCCGCAACCTTTTTGATGACTTTTCCTGTCATCATTTATGCTGCCAGTCCCACCATGAAAATCATCATAACGGAATTCGGTGGATGATTGCCGAGAAGGTGGCGCCGAGCAGCCCGAACAGTAACATCCAGAGACCGTTACGGATCAGCCCGTATTTGCGGGTCAAGCGATGGGTTCCAAGATAATAAATCTCATGCAGGTACGCATCATAGAGCTTTTTCCTGTCAGTAATGGTTTCGAGAAAACGGCTTTTAAATTCCTCTTCGGTCAGATCCCCGAAAGAGCGAAAATAAAACAGATTGGTGTGATCGCTGACATGCAGCGGTGGAATGATCGCCAGGATCGAGAAAACGATCGCCAGCAGCCCAGGTCCGGCCAGCAGCAGAGCGGTTGACAGGTGCAGCTTGTCGTATTGGGTCAAGGTGATGGTAATAACCAGCGAGGCAGCTGTCATGATCATCGAGGCCTTGGAATCAGCCATTTGGTTGAGGGTCATATGCTTGGTCAGGTTGGCGCGTAGGGCATTACTGGCCAGCAGTCGAGGGATGAGTGGTTCTTGCGGAGGATGTTCTGTCATGTAATGAAATCTCCTGTTTCAAGTGTTTACAACTCTAAATATGATGCACTCGCAAAAATTCATGGGATGGCTAAGCAAAAATTTCGCCCTACAAGGCCTAGTGGTTTTTCAGGAGTGAAGGCATACATGTGGTATGTCGAGGTCCTGAAAAAACGCTGCAACGCAGTAGGTCGGACTTTTTGCGACGCCATCAAATATAGCAATCTGCTCTCGGCGTGCGGGAAAAAATCCTTGTGTTAAACTTTTGTCCAGTGTTGAGATGGAAATACGGAGGTGCATCTATGCTAACCAGGAAGCAGATTAAATTTGCAGCAAAAAATCTCAAAGGGCAGATACGCTGGACCGAACTGATTCATTCCCCCGGTTTTTCCAGCCGTCTCGGAGCCCCTCTCTATTTCAAATGCGAAAATTTACAACATACCGGCTCTTTCAAGATTCGCGGAGCCTATCACTTTCTCTCGCAACAATCCTCACAACAATTGGCCTCCGGTGTGATCACCGCCTCGGCTGGAAACCACGCCCAGAGTTTGGCCTATGCCGCCCGTCTGCTTGGTTGCCCTTGCCGGGTGGTGATGCCGGAGGGCACACCGTTGGCCAAAGAACTGGCCACCATTGAATACGGAGCCGAAGTTGAATTGTGCGGCAGCAACTTTGACGATTCCGTGGCTCGCGCCAAGGTAATTGCTGCTGAAGAGGATTTGCTCTATGTTCCGGCTTTTGATGACGAATTGATCATGGCCGGGCAGGGGACCATCGGGCTGGAAATCCTGCAGGATCTGCCGGAACTGGAGACCTTGATCGTGCCGATCGGGGGTGGTGGCCTGATTGCGGGGGTAGCGACCGCAGTTCGGGAAGTGAAGCCGGAGGTACGAATCATCGGTGTGGAAGCAGCCGGCGTTGCCAGCGCCCAACTTGCCAGGCGTAAGGGAAAACCGGTCAAGGTCAAAACACGCGGCCATTCCCTGGCCGATGGGATTGCTGTCAAGCAGGTTGGAGAATTGACTTTCCCGATCATGGAGCATTATGTCGATGAGATCGTCACGGTCGAAGAGGAGGCCATTGCCATGGCGATTGTCAGTCTGATGGAGCGTGGCAAGCTGGTGGTGGAAGGTGCCGGTGCCGTTGGCTTGGCGACCCTGCTTTACGGGGTTAAATCCGTTCACAAGGGGCATACAGTTTGTCTGCTCTCCGGCGGTAACCTGGATGTGCAGACCATGTCCCGGGTGGTTGAACGGGGAATGCTGGCCGAAGGACGTTATCTGAAACTGCGTCTTGAAATGATCGATATGCCGGGTGCCCTGGCGCAACTGACCGGTATCCTCAGCCAGATCGGAGCCAATATCTTCCAGGTCAGCCATGATCGGCATAAATCTTCTTTGCCGCTTGGGGAGGCTGAGGTGATTATTGATCTGGAAACCCGTGGTCCCAGACATATCCAGGAAATTCTGCTGGTCCTTGAAGAAGAGGGTTACCGGCCGGAAGTTTTACGCTGAAATTTTGTGGAATCCCGACGACCCGCCGAGGATTTATTACCCGGGCTGCCACCCTGGACCTCTTGGGTTTATTTCCGCTGCGGCCCCGGTTGCCAGCGGATGTCGGTTCGGCCCTGGTCGTTACAGAGGCGGGCCCAGACGAAACAGAGGTCGGATAGGCGATTCAGAAAACGCAGGCAACAGGGATTGATTTTGGCACCGGTCTTGATCAGGGCGACGACTTCCCGTTCGCAGCGACGGGTTACAGTGCGTGCCAGGTGCAGGGTGGCTGCAGCACGGCTGCCGCCGGGCAGCACAAAGTTGTGTATCGGTTCAAGTTGCCGGTTGGTTTCTTCCAACCATTGTTCGAGCAGGTCGACCTGAAATTGCCGAACATGAGGGATCTTGTCCGCCGGCTTGCTGTCAGCGGGCGTGGCCAGCTCGCAGCCCAGGTCAAAAAGTTCATTCTGCAATTGCAGCAGTTTTTCACTCAACCCTTCAGGAAGTTCTTCGCAGCGGACCAGTCCGAGAACTGAATTCAGTTCATCGGCGGTTCCGTAGGCCTTCACCCGTTGTGAACATTTCGCGACCCGACTGCCATCAACCAAGCTGGTTTCCCCCTTGTCGCCACCGCGAGTTATGATCTTGTCAATTTTCGGCATCGCCAGTCCTCTTGGGATAATGTACGCTCAAAGTGTCCCTCATCCCACGGCAATTTCAAACTGTTCGAGATGGAAACCGGGGCGTGAATTGATCGAAATTTGCCGCCCGTAGCGTTGTTCCAGTTCGTCAATACCGGTCTGTTCTTCATCGATCAAAAGTCCGGCAATATCAGGATGGGCCAGCAGCGTCACATGACCGGCGGGCAGGTCAGCCAGCTCGCGATGGAGTTCCCGGAGAATCTCGTAAATGGTTGTCAGCTTGTCTTTGACATAGCCCTTTCCTTCACAGTAGGGACAAGGCTCGCAGAGGGTGCGGCCGATACTTTCCCGGACCCGCTTACGGGTCATCTCCATCAGCCCCAATTCAGAAATCTTCAGGATGTTGGTTTTGTTCTTATCGCTTTTCAGGGCGTCCTCAAGGGCGGCACGAACTTTCTCACGGTGAGCCTCTTTTTCCATATCGATAAAGTCGATGATAATCAGACCGCCGATATTGCGCAAACGCAGCTGGAAGGCAATCTCTTTGAGGGCTTCGAGATTGGTTTTGAGAATGGTGTCTTCGAGGTTGTGCTTGCCGACATAGCGACCGGTATTGACATCGATGGCGGTCAAGGCCTCGGTCTGCTCGATGATGATCGAACCACCGCTCTTCAGCCAGACCTTGCTCCCCAATGCCCGGGAGATTTCCACCTCAAGACCATAGACATCGAAAATCGGCTCAGCACCATCGTAAAGTTCGATACAGTAGTTGAGCCGCGGCATAAAGGTGCGGATAAAACGAACGATTTTGTTATATTCCTCCCGGTTATCGACGACGATCCGCTTAACTTCCTCGGTGAGGATATCGCGCAGCACCTTGCTGGTGACATCCAGATCGGAGTGGATCAGGCTGGGTGCGACACGGCAATCCAGATCGCGACTGAGATCGTTCCAGAGACCGACAAGAAATTCCATGTCGGCCCGCAGATCCTCTGCGCTCTTCCCTTCGGAAACGGTCCGGACAATGAACCCGGTTCCGGGAGCGCGCATCGCATCGACAATCTGCCGCAACCGTTCACGCTCTTCTTCACTTTCAATCCGTCGCGATATGCCGGCATGATCGACCGTCGGCATGTAAACCAGATGCCGCCCCGGCAGGGAAATATGCGAGGTGATCCGCGCGCCCTTGGTGCCGATCGGTTCTTTGGAAATCTGCACCAGCAGTTCCTGCCCTTCGTGCAGCAGGTCTTCAATCGGCGGCAGGGCTACCGGTTCACCATCGTCACTCTGTCCCGGCAGGGCCTCGTCTCCTTCAATGCTCCGCTCAACCTGTTCCATCTCGTCAAGGACATCAGCGACATATAAAAAGGCCGCTTTCTCCAGGCCGATATCGACGAAAGCTGCCTGCATGCCGGGCAGAACCCGGATAACTTTCCCCTTGTAGATGTTCCCGACGATACCCCGCTCACGCTCCCGTTCGATGTACAGCTCGGCGATATGTCCCCCTTCCAGCAGGGCAACACGGGTTTCGTGGGAGGTGGTACTGACGACCAGCTCCTTTGTCATGATATTCTCCAGATTCTTTTATATTGTCAAAATGAAACTTTAAATTCTGTTCAGGCCGGGGGACGCTCAACCCGCAGGCGGTTCTTTGAGAGTAATACCAATCTTCCTGAGCTGCAAGCGACGAACATCCTCGATATCCATCTCCAGGAGGCAACCGGCCACCAGCAAAGGACTCCCCTTAACCAGGTTCAGTTCCAATTCATCATCGATGATGGCTATATTCAGCACATTGGGACGTAAATCGACCTGCTCCATTCGTCCCTTTTTCAACCGGGTCACCAGCACCTGTTCGGCGTTCAGAAAAGCACGAATTCTCTCGGACAATGCTGCCGGGATCGGCCGCGGCAAGGGCACCCGGTAAAGACTGGAGAGCAAAGCCGCCGAAGGAGAGGGAGACTTCCAGGGGATGATTGCGCCTGCAACAACCGCAAAGCCTTCTGGAAGATGAGCATTTAAATCCACGATTATTTGCTCCACCGCCACCGGGTAAAGCAATTCGAGGTCAATCAGCTCCGCTTCACTGGCAACCCCCATCGGCAGAGCTTCCAGATAGGAAACCTTCGGGGTCGGATGAAACCCCTTGGAAAAACGGATCGGCAGCTTGGCACGACGTAGCGCCCGCTGAAACATCGTCAGATACTCCAGATGCCCGACCATCCGCGCCCGCCCGCGCTTGCTCAGCTGCAACCGGACCCGTGTCAATTCCTCTGCTTTATCCTCTTCACTCACGGCATCTTGGGTTTTCGGCAGGGAAACCGGGGCGGCGACATCGGCCAAGCGCATGCGCAGCTCTTTGAAATCGCAGACTCCGCAAGCATGGCAATCGCCGTCACGACAATCGGGCGTCGCCGTTTCGGCAAAGGCCCGCTGTCGTTCGCGTAAAAAGAAACTCTTCGGCAACCCGCAGTCAATATGGTCCCAGGGGAGGATCTCATCCTCGTCCCGCTGGCGCAGATACCAGGCCGGGTCGAGATGACAATCGGCGAAGGCCTGCTGCCAGCTGGCAAAATCGAAATGTTCGCGCCAGCCGTCAAAGCGGCACCCCAGCTCAACAGCCCGTTCAAGAACCGGTGAAAGCCGCCGGTCGCCACGGGCAAAGACCCCCTCCAGAAAGGAGGATTCCGCCCCATGATACTTGAAGCGCAGCTTCTTCTTTTTCAGCCCGTCACGGAGCACCCTCTGCTTACGCAAGGTGTCCTCGATACTGATCTGCGCTTCCCACTGAAAAGGAGTATGCGGCTTGGGAATAAATGTCGAAACAGCAACATTGACATCATTGCCGCCAGTTCCTTTGCCACTTTGCTTCACCTGGGCCGCCAGCTCAATCAGTGCCTGCAGATCTTCGTCGGTCTCTGTCGGCAGCCCCAGCATGAAATAGAGTTTGACCAATCGCCAACCGAGCCGGTAGGCATTGCCGGTGGTTTCGAGTAGATCGTCCGCGCTGATCCCCTTGTTGATCACAGCCCGCAGTCGCTCACTCCCCGCCTCAGGAGCCAGGGTGAAGCCGGTTTTGCGAACTTTCTGAATTTCCTCCATCAGTTCCGGAGTCAGCGAACCGACCCGCAGACTGGGCAAAGACACGGACACCCGGTCGTCAGCATGCTCGGCCATCAACTGCTGCAACAACGGTTCGATGCAGGTGTAATCACCCGTCGACAGCGACAAAAGCGAGATCTCTTCGTAGCCGGAGTTTTCCAGCGCGGTATTGATCAGTTCGCGAATCTTCTCCGGACTACGTTCGCGCACCGGCCGGTAAATGTAACCCGCTTGACAGAAACGGCAACCGCGGGTACAACCACGCGCAATCTCCATCGCCACCCGGTTGTGCACCGTCTGCATAAAGGGGATGATCGGTCTGTCCGGAACGGGGGCGGTCTCCAGATCGGCCAGAAAACGGCGGCGAACCTTCTCGTAACCGGACTTCAGGGATTTTATCTCGGCAACTTTACCATCCTGCTGATAACTGACAGCAAACAGCTCCGGCACGTAAAAGCCCTCGCGGGTGGCCAATTCTTCCAGCAGTTGCCGTCGGGTCCACTCCTCTTGTTTGCCACGCCGAACCAGTTCCGCCAACTCAACAATCGCCTCCTCGCCATCGCCGATCAGGGCGCAATCGAAAAAATCGGCCAGCGGCTCCGGGTTGTAGGCACAGGGTCCTCCAACCACAATCAGCGGCGCACTCTCATCCCGCTGCTTGCGCCGCAGCGGCAGCCCGGCCAATTGCAACATGCTGAGCAGGTTGGTGTAGCTGAGTTCGTACTGCAGGGTGAAACCGATGATATCGAAATCTGCCAGCGGCCGGTGGGTTTCGAGAGAACAGAGCGGTTGAGCATTTTCCCGCAGCCACTGTTCCATATCGGCCCAGGGGGCATAAACCCGCTCGGCAGCCGCCCAGTCGAGGCTGTTGAGAATATGATAGAGGATCGGAAAACCGAGGTGACTCATCCCGACTTCATAGACATCGGGAAAGGCCAGCGCCATACGCACGTCAATCCCGTCATCGGGCTTACAAACGGCACCGAGCTCACCACCGAGATAACGGGACGGGCGAGCCACCCGGGTCAGCGCATCGGCTTGGTATTCTGCAGACAAACACTTGACTTTCAGTAAAGCAAAAGGGACCTAAACTAGCACCCTTGAAACCTCAACACAAGCGATTTTCAAAGCTTTTTTCTTATTTTCAGCTACCCAAAGCTAACGATGTATCTAATCTGGAAACGCTGGATGGATATGATGAAGTTTTCATATGGGAAACGAGCAATTTTTCGTGAGATCAAGGAAATCAAGCGTTTACGCGGAGGCGTACATCAGTACGCCGCACAAGTGAGCGCGCTGATTGACGCTGAGATCACGGAAAAGGGCCGTTTCCAGATGAAAACTAGCGATCGTCAGCCCAGGGATTCTCATTCCAAAACTGCTCTCGCAAACGTTCTTCCGGATATTGTTCCAGAAACTGCTCACGGGAAAAGTCGAAGCGATAATCACCGACGTACTCACTGAGTATTTTATATGCCGCATTGATCCGGCGGATTTTCTCACCGTCGGTATACTCCCCCCTGTCGGGATGATAGCGGCGCACCAGAAGCCGATGCTGCTCACGGATTTTTTTCCAGGTCGTCTGTTGCGGCAGATCAAACTCCGCCAATGCCAGCTGTAAATCTTCGTAAGTCATCACGCCCTCCCCGGGCAGAAAAAACCGGGCAAAATATCGGTCAGTTCTTGCCAGTATACTGCAAGAAAAATACAGACAAAAGCCACAAATGACGGAATTGACAGCTTGTAAACTTTCAGCATAGGATGACGACTCATTTTGCTCGCAATTTACAGCGGAGTTTTCGTGGCCAGAACAAAAACCATTTTCAGTTGTCAGCAATGTGGCTTTCAAAGCCCGAAATGGCTCGGTAAATGCCCCGACTGCAACCAGTGGAACACCCTGATTGAAGAACTGCCGGTTGCGCAGACAAAACACAGCCGGGCGCTGGCCGCACCCGGAAAACCCCAGAAAATCTCGGAAATCAGCAGCTGCGAAGAGGATCGCCTGCGCTGCGGAATCGGTGAGTTTGACCGAACTCTTGGTGGCGGCATAGTTCCCGGTTCGCTGATCCTGGTCGGCGGCGACCCGGGCATCGGCAAATCGACCCTGCTGCTGCAAGCGACCCAGCAGTTGGCCCAAAAAGGCACCGTCCTCTATGTCACTGCCGAGGAGTCAACCCGTCAGGTCAAATTGCGCGGCGAACGGCTCGGCGTTACGGCAGACCATCTTTACCTGTTGGCAGAAACCTCGCTGGAACAGATCAAAGCCCGGATCAAGGAGCTCAAACCCGACTTTCTGGTGATCGATTCGATTCAGACCATCTTCACCAGCAGTCTCGATTCGGCGCCCGGCAGCGTCAGCCAGGTGCGCGAATGTACCGGTCAATTGATGCTGCAGGCCAAAGGCGATGGGTTGCCGACCTTCCTGGTCGGCCATGTCACCAAGGACGGTGCCATCGCCGGGCCTCGGGTACTGGAACACATGGTCGATACGGTCCTCTATTTCGAAGGGGATCCCGGACATCCCTACCG
>JADFVC010000083.1 GCA_015222355.1 Chloroflexota bacterium
CGGCGATCCTTATGCCGATCAAAAACACCGGATATCCTGAAGCCGTTCTGGTGCTGCGCCAGGATACGCGCAATGTTCCCGGCACCCAACAATCCAATACTCGTCATTTCTCCCCTTACCTCTCACTGCTATCGATTAAAATAAAAAAGGTTACTGGCAGAGCAGTAACTTTTGGACAGACCCCTGCATTTATTGTAGGGGACGTTCCTTCACCAAAAACGTAAAAGCCGCCCCGGCAGCCTTTGGCTGATCAAGACGGCTCATATCTGGCATCTTCTGTTGCATGGCACCCCTCCGATACCCTTCAGTTTTTATTAGTAAATTCCTGCATACTATTCGGTATCCAGGGTTCTTGTGTCAAGGATCTTTTCCCGAAAAAGCTCCAAAAAATCATCAACTTGCCCCGATTCGCATCTTTCAGCTTTTCGAGATTACGCAACGTCCACTTGATCGCCGCCAAATCCTCAATTTCCGAATTTGCATTGCCTCACCATGTCAACCAAATGTGAGCAATCCACCCCGAGATCATCAAATGCATAAGGGTTCAAAAATTGCCGCGCCCAGAGCAGGTTGCGATCCGCTTCACTCGCTTCTGCAGCTTCACAAACCCCATTCCAGTTTTCGCCGATACAAGATATCTGTTGTTCAACAATCTCGATGGCAGTATCCCTTGAGAGCAGAAAATTGTGGGCGGCATCAAGACAGACCGAAATACGACTCATGTGGTTGCCGCCTGAGATCAGCATGGCCTGGGATATCGATACGGGCTTGGCGTGGCATGGAGAGAGTATAATAGAGGATGTGGATTTATCAACAACGTTATATCTTGTTTCACAGGAAGGGTAACTCCCCGGAAAATATAATAAAATACAACAAATCAATAGCCTGTTTCTTGCCTTCTTTTCTGCTAACTGTAGGAGCTAAATCGACAGAAAGGGAGATTCTCATGACAGAAAAAGAAGACAGGTTGCAACAGTTCAGGGAGTTGCGAACGACGATCCGTGGGTCTGAAACGATTCTGGTTGTTGGTGTGGATATCGCCAAGAATCGCCACCATGCTTTTTTCGGAGGTGCCAACGGCAAAACCCTCTGGAAGAAATTGATCTTTGACAATAATATCCAGGACTTCAAGAAACTTCAGGATATGGTGAACAACCTGATGGCGAGGCATGGTTTGCAGCGTTGCGTCTATGGCGTCGAGCCGACAGCATCCTATCATAAGCCTCTTGCCGAGTACTTGATTCGGAACAAAGAACAGGTTGTCTACGTCTCTAATGTTGCCGTGAAACATAACCGGGCCTTGCTGGATGGACGCTGGGATAAAAACGACACCAAGGATGCCGCAAACATCGCCGATCTCGTCGGCCAAGGGCGGTGTCAGTTCTACGATCTTGCTGAGAATGATGTGCGGGAGTTGCGTAGTTTACTTGCCTACAGGGCCAAGCTAAAAAAACAGGAACATGCTCTGCGAATGCGCATCCGTAATAACCTGCTGGCTCAGTATTTTCCTGAGTTGGACAAGCAAATGCCTCAGGGCGGTCAGGATGGTTTAATTCTTGACATCATCGCGCAGGATTTTTCCCCGGCACAGATCGCCGACATTCCGTATGAAACGTTTCGGCACCAGCACAACCTATCAAAACGGCACATTGTGCAGGAGCAGCGGTTACGCACTATTTGGGAGGCAAGTCAGGAATCCGTGGGGTGTAACCTGCCTGCCTCTGCGGTCTGGGAGGGTAAAATGCTGGTCAATCAGATTCGCCTGACAAGACAGATCAAGCATGAATTGGAAGGGCAGCTCAAAGAGGTGGGAAAAACATTTCCAGCCTACCATTACTTGTTAACAATCCCTGGTTTCGGTCCAATCGTTTCCTCTATGACCTTGGCCGCCATTGGTGATGCACACCACTTTACCAGTCGCAAGCAAGTACTGCGATTGGCAGGACTTGATTTGAGCGCATCCCGTAGTGGAAAAACGAGCAATAGCGCTATTCCAGTTATCTCTAAACAGGGTAAGGTCGCTTTACGCTATGCCCTGTATCAAGCAGCGACGATTGCCAGCTACAAAGATGCTGCCATCAGCAACTACTTTACCCGTCTACTCAAGGGCCGAGAGTTGGAACGGGGCATCAAAATGAAGATGCGTATCAAGCTGGCAGCCAAATTACTGGTTATCGCTTGGACACTGATGAAACGGAACGAAGTCTTTGATTCTGGCTATTTTAAGACATAGCAGCACGTCCTAAATAGCCACTGGCGAGAAGAGCCCTTTCGACAACGTTGAGGCATGGTGACCTCGGGCGGGACAAACATGGGCCTCTCACTGGAATCTTGAAGTTTGGATAAGGAATGCTGAGGCGGCCCTGCTCCCATTGCGGACGGGGGATGCCGGATACTTGTAACGATTAAACCCAAGATTCGCCAAGATGTGAGACAAACGCCATAAAGAAAACAGCGGGAGAGGTGCGCGAAAAATCAGGCTACAATTTTAACCTATTGATTTTACAAAGATAAATATTTTTCTTGACGGGGAGAAGATAGAATGTCCCCTTGGTCTTCCGTCCCCTTGGTCTTCGCTGACCCAGTTTGAGCAGGATTCCAAACCCTTTCTCCCGATCATTCTGGCAGGACAGGTTAATCTGGTTGACAAGCTGCACTATGGCGCCAGCAAGTCTCTGGCCAGCCGCGTCGTGGCTCGCTGCCATCTCAAGGGGATCGATCAGAAAATGATGGAGGATTATTTGCGCCACCATCTCACCATCGCCGGGACGGATCGGATGCTTTTTGATGAAACGGCGGTGACCGCCATCCACCAAGGGTCCGGCGGCCTCTTTCGCAAAGCCAATCACCTGGCAAGAGGTGGCATCATCGCCGCCGCCCGCAGCGAATCGACCTCGGTGACCGCCGAGCATGTGCGACTGGCCAACACGGAAATCTTCTGAGACGGGAGGGATCGATGAACATCTACGAAGACGGAAGACTGGAGCAAAAGTTCGAGAAACTTACCGATCTGATGGGCGAATTGGTGCTGGATATACTTCTGGACAGCCTGCGCAAGGTGGTTCGGGAGAACCAGGTCTTTCAGGAGTGGGCCGAGGTGAAAATGCCTGTTGAACAAAAAAACGACGCGATCTAACTGAAATCGGGGTCGACTGCGGTCGGCCCCGATACTGCACCAGTCAATCGAAAGGGAAAATCGCTCAACCTGTCAAAATAATCAGGAAATTGCAGATCATTTAAAATGGGGAACAACACCGGTGTCCCTACCGCGACTCATTTTCCTGATTTTCTGTGCTTGACGTGGTATGGAAAGAAAATGTCAGACGATTGTGGATTTATGCACTACGTCCCCTTTTGCCGTCCCTGTTTGGGTTGGTTTCTGGATCAGCAGTTTTTGACACAACTTGACAACATAATTTCTTCGCCCTACAGTATGAAGCAATTCACATACAAGGGGGGGCGAGATAGCCGATGCCAGTCAAAAATGCACTCGACAAGATAAATTCACTGCTCGCACAGGCTCCGCATGTTCAATTTGCCTACCTTTTTGGTTCGTGTGCTCGGGGAGATACCGGCCCCTTGAGCGATATCGACATTGCCGTTTATCTGGGCGGCCGGGTCGCCCCTTTTGACTATCGTCTCCGACTGATCGAGTCGCTGGCGCAGGCATTGGGCACGGAACATTTCGACCTGGTCACCCTAGAATGATGCCCCTTTGCTTTTGAAGTATGAAGTGATCCGTGGCGGTCAGGTGATTAAGGAAGACAAAAAAAGTCGCGTTGACTTTGAAACGTGAACCCTTGGCGAGTATCTTGATACGATTTATTTGAGACGCACCCAGCGGACATATCTTAAAGAACAACTGACACAGGGGGGTTGAGCTTGGAACAGAGGAAAGTGGTTTCTGATGCCGTTTGAATATTATTTTTTTCTGGGTACTGCTTTCGTTCTGGGGTCGGTCATCGGCTCCTTTCTGAATGTCTGTATCTACCGCATCCCGGCAGGAAAATCGATTGTCTCGCCGCCATCCTCATGTCCACATTGTGGACACCGCATCCGCTGGTTTCAAAATGTTCCGATTCTCAGCTATCTGTTCCTGCTGGGGAAATGTGCCGGGTGCGGGCAACAAATCTCTTTGCGTTACCCACTGATTGAGGCCCTTACAGGTGGTTTATTCGTTCTGGTCCTTTACTCTTTTGGTCTCATTCCGGCGACTCCGGTCTATTGGTTGTTTGTTGCGGTATTAGTCGTCATCACTTTCATCGATCTGGATCATCAGATCATCCCGGATGTTATCAGCCTGCCAGGCATTGTTGTTGGTTTTCTTTGTTCTTTTTTTATCCCCTGGATGCCTTGGTTGGATTCGCTGCTCGGCATTTTAATCGGTGGCGGTATTTTGTTCTTGATCGCCTGGGGGTATGAGTTCCTGACCAAGCGGGAAGGGATGGGTGGCGGCGACATCAAACTTCTCGCCATGCTCGGAGCATTCCTGGGGTGGAAAGCAATTTTCCCGATGGTTTTTTTGGCATCGCTGGCAGGAACTGTTATCGGCCTGCCGCTGATGGTACTGCAGAAAAAAGATAGTAAACTGGCCCTGCCTTTCGGCCCCTTTTTAGCTTTGGCGGCGCTGGTACATCTTTTCTGGGGAGGGGCAATTCTGGATTGGTATTTCCATCTTTTCACCTGATAGTGAAAATTTCAGCAATGATGATACGTTCGCAAAAAGCCTTGCGACGCCATCAATTATTGGTTTAATCTAAAACTTCTTGACAATAGGGCACACTGACCTATAATTATGCACAATTTTAATGTTATTGCTATTCAGGGAATCTACGCATGTTGCTAAACAGTGTAAAGTCAATCCGTGAATCATTATTGATGAGTAAGGCGGAGCTGGCGAGGAAGGCTGATGTTTCCCCGTTGACGATCACCCGAATTGAACGTGGTTTTCCCTGCCGCATGGAGACGATGCGCAAGATTATACTGGCGCTGGGTTATAGACTTTCTGATAAGGATAAAGTTTTTCCGAAAAATTAACCGGTATTTTACGGGTTCTGTTAATTGTGATTAGTAACTCTCTGCTGACTGGATAAGAAATGTTCGCCTCGAAAAAAGATATTGTCGGTATCGACGTCGGCTCAAGCGCGATTAAGTTGGTGCGTTTACGTGAGTCTCGCGGGAACTTCCATCTGGTGAATATCGGGATCATGCCTTTAGCTCCCGAAACAATTGTTGATAGCGCGATCATGGACTCAACAGCGATCGTCGGTGCCATTCAGAACCTGATGGCCGGGATGAAGGTAAAAGCGAAACGGGTTGCGACTTCTGTTTCCGGCCATTCCGTTATTATTCGCAAGATCATGCTTCCAGTTATGACAGATGCAGAGCTGGAAGCCTCCATCCAGTGGGAAGCTGAGCAGTATATTCCGTTTGATATTTCCGAAGTCAATATCGATTTCCAGATTATCGGTCCCGACGCCAAAGATCCTTCACAGATGAATGTCATACTGGTGGCGGCGAAGAAGGACTTTGTGGATGATTTTGTCGCGGTTTTTATTGAGGCCGGTTTAGAGCCTATGCTTATGGATATCGACTGCTTCGCCGTAGAAAACATGTTTGATTACAATTACGGCTTTGTCGAGGACGAAGTGGTTGCTCTCATCGATCTGGGGGCCAGTGCGACAAGTGTTAATGTGTTAAAGGGTGAAGCCTCTGTCTTTACCCGGGATATTCAGGCCGGTGGGAATCTTTTGAGCGAAGAATTGCAAAAGCGCCTCGGCTTCAGTCGTGAAGAGGCCGAGCGGGCCAAGCTTGGTGATCGTGATATTGCGGATGTTGATGCCGATTCAATCAATGAGGTTTTAACTGATGCCATAGAAAACCTTGTTCAAGAGGTGCAGAGATCTCTCGATTTTTTCACGGCAACCTCAAGTGAAGATCGGGTTTCCAAGGTTTATTTAACCGGAGGGGTTTCAAGCTCTGAACAGGTTCGTGAAGCATTGGAAACGCGATTGGGCATACCTGCTGAGCGCGTCAACCCATTCCGTAATCTGACAATCAACGAGAAGGAGTTTGATTCTGAATATCTCAATGCCATCGGCCCAATGTTTTCTGTTGCCACTGGTTTGGCTATGAGGAAGGTGGGTGACAAATGATTCGGATAAACCTGCTTCCAGTC
>JADFVC010000084.1 GCA_015222355.1 Chloroflexota bacterium
GTCCGCCAGTGCCACGCACATGCCGTAACCGCCGGCAAAAGCTTTTTCAGCCAAGGCCACCCCGAGGCCGCCATCGGAGAGATCATGGCAGGAAGCGATGACGCCCTGTTGTTGGGCCTGATGCAATGTGCGATAACGCAACAAAGCAGTTTCGGCATCAACCTGCGGCACTTTACTGCCAAGCTCGCCCTGCTCCGCATAATATTCTGAACCACCCAGTTCATCGTAGGTATCACCGAGCAGGTAAACCAGGTCACCGGGACGCTTGACATCCATCGATACCGCTTTGCGAGCATCCTCAATTTTACCGATGACCGAAAACAACACCGTCGGTGGAATCGAAATCTTGGTGTCACCGATCTGGTAATCGTTTTTCATCGAATCTTTACCCGAGATCAGCGGCACACCGAAGGCGACGCAGTAATCATAGAGCGCCTTATTGGCCCTCACCAACTGTGCGGCTTTGTATTCGCCATCCGGAGTCTTGTCGCTTTTGACCGGATCGCACCAGCAGAAGTTGTCCAGCCCGGCAACGTGATCGATGTTACCGCCGACCGCAACGAAATTACGCAGCCCCTCGTCGATCGCACAAGCCATCATATGATAGGTGTCGATATCGCTGTAGCTCGGGCAGATACCGTGCGAGACCACCACCCCGACGAAAGAATCAAGGATCGGTCGGAAAACCGCGGCATCCGAGGGACCGTCATTGGCAACCCCGACCAATGGTTTAATCACCGTTCCCGCCTGCACCTCGTGATCGTAACGCCGCACCACCGATTCCTTGGAGCAGATGTTCAACCGACCGAGCAGTTTCCGGAGCTCGGCAGTTAAATCCTGCGGCTGTGAAAATACCGGTTCAACCCGGGCCTGCGGCTGCCATTTGGCCGGGAGGACCATCTGCGGAACCCCTTCATGGAGAAATTTCATCGACAGGTAGGAAACCGTCTTCCCCTCGAAGAGGCAGTGAAAATATCCCGAGTCGGTAAAATGACCGAGATCGGTCGCCACGACATCCATCTCTCCGGCCAGGGAGATAAATTCAGCCAGATTCTCGGCAGGAACCGCCAGGGTCATCCGCTCCTGGGCCTCGGAGATCAAAATTTCCCAGGGGTGCAGACCTGAATATTTAAGCGGGGCTCGATCAAGATGCAGTTCGCAGCCACCGGTGTCTTCAGCCATCTCGCCAACGGAAGAGGAGAGGCCGCCAGCCCCGTTATCGGTGAAGGAGTTGTACAAACCACGATCTCGGGCAATCGTCAGAAAATCGAACATTTTACGTTGGGTAATCGGATCACCGATCTGCACCGCAGTCACCGGTGAACCTTCGTGCAACTCTTCAGAGGAGAAGGTTGCCCCGTGGATGCCGTCCTTACCGATCAGACCACCGGTCATGACAATGTGGTCGCCCACCAGAACCTTTTTCTCGTGGCAAGGCTTACCGTGCAGCAAGCGTGGCATAATTGCTGCTGTTCCACAGTAAACCAGCGGCTTGCCGGCAAATCGCTCATCAAAGACGAGCGAACCGTTAACTGTGGGAATACCGCTCTTGTTGCCACCATGTTCCACACCCTCAACAACGCCCTCAAAAATACGCCGCGGATGAAGCAGCCTCGGGGGCAGTTCTTTTTCCAGAAAGGGCGAGGCGAAACAGAAAACATCGGTATTGAAAATCAGCCGAGCGCCCATGCCGGTACCGACACCGTCGCGATTGACACCGACAATGCCGGTCAACGCGCCACCGTAAGGATCGAGGGCACTCGGTGAGTTGTGCGTTTCAACCTTAAAAACGAGACTCCAGTCGTCAGTAAACTCAATAACGCCGGCGTTATCCTTGAAAACCGACAGACAAAAATCTTTATCGCCCATCTTTTCGCGGATATCACGGGTTGCCCCGACAATGTAGGTTTTAAACAGGGAATCGATCGTTTCCTTGTTGCCGTTTTCATCTTCATACTCGATCTTTGCGGAAAAGATCTTATGCTTGCAGTGTTCACTCCAGGTCTGCGCCAAGGCTTCCAGTTCGACATCGGTCAGTTCCGCACCGAGCCCAACCTTCTCCCGTTCGACGACCACCTGAGGGTCAGCAATATGCCGCTGAATCTTCTGCATCTCTTCGAGATTCAGGGCCAGCATGCCCACGCGGCTGATGTCGAGCAGTTCCCGGTCAGAGATCTGCAGATTGATGCTCCGCACGGTCGGCGAGCTGTCACTGACCACCCTGGGAACCGTCACCGGAACCCCGGTTTGCGAGTCGAGTTCATCCGCGGCAAGAATTGTCCAGCGCTGAATCAAGCCGTTGGCCAGGAAATCCTTGGCAATTCTCTCAGCGACCGCTTTTTCAGTCAGGCCGGTCAACAAATACTGGGTCGAGGTATAGACCCCCTCGTCGATCTTGAATGGTCGACCCGTGATATACTGAATCGCTTCCTTAGCCGTTCGGCCGGTATTGTCTGTCACTCCGGGACGAAAGCCGACTTCGATCAGAATATCGAAGCCGCTGGCCAGCGGTCGATTGATCGCAACATCCTGAATCACCGGATCGGAAACGGGCCCTCGGGCGGCCTGTTCAACTTCGGCGTCACTTAAATCGGCAGCGACGGTATAAACA
>JADFVC010000085.1 GCA_015222355.1 Chloroflexota bacterium
TGATAATCGAGCATCTCAACCAGTCGCCGCACGTTATCCCACTGGGTAGCGGTGCCCAAGAACCCTTCGTTGGCGTAAGCATCGATGTATTCCGTCAAAACATGGCTGCTCCGGGCAAGCACCCTGCCGATCTCCCAGGCCCAGTCGCGGCGATCGTCGTGGTACTGGGCGAGGAGTCTGTTCAGACTCTCCCGTGGGAACTCCTGCTGCAGGCGGTTACGCTCATCCTCCAGGCGCTTCCAGCCATTGTCAGAGTCTCCTTCTCGTTTCGGAACCAAATCCCTCCACTGCAGCCGCTTGGCATCAGGGTCGGAGAAGCGGTCGATCAAAGCCTGGCGCAACTCTTCCAGAAAGGTGACAGCATTGCCGTCAACGTAGCGGAACCGGCTCAAGCCCGCCCGGTTCCAGCGGGTGAGATCTCGATTACTCATCCCCTGCGTCCCCCGTGCAATGAAAGGTTGTAAAATCCGCGCTCAGGGTTGGCCGGATCATTATTGCAAACCGCAATTTCCAGTTCCTCCAAAACAATTTGGCCGGTATTTGTCTGATCCGGGTAATGATCACCGAAACGTTTGAACCGGTTGAGACAGACATTTTCCACACCATCCAGCGACATGACAACCTGGAAGATGTCGCCGGCAAAGAGATCCTCTCCGAATCCAAGGCGGCCTGGCTCGAAGAATCCGCCTGGCCCTGTTCCCAGAACCTCCTGCACTGCATGCCGCACCTCGGACAGAAAGAAGTTGTCCGCTACCCTGATGGAGAGCGACATCTTGATTCCCACGGGCAGGACATCCTGTAACACCACCTCCTGCCCGAGCATACGGTAGGCATCGAGGCAAGGACGCAAGACGGTGCGGATTGTGAGAAGATCCGATATCTCATTCTCAGGGAAAGGTTGCCACAGCCCCTGCTTGAGGTGGTAAACATTCACTGTTTTTATTAGATCATCTGGATAGTCCAACCCTTCCTGGTCCAGCAGGCTGTCATTCCAGAGGATGACTGCTAAGCGAATGGTGGTCCACGACCCGCTCCACTCGCTCCAGGCATGGGCGTGTAGTACCAGTGGATGCTCTTTCAGCCGGTTAGCGTAGTCATCCACAGTTACCATGCGTCGCTGGGTGTGAATGGCACGCGGCCCTTCCTGGCGGGCCGTATCCATCAGCGCCCGGTTTTGCCGCCAGAGACGCTCCAGCTTTTCTTCCCTGGTTTTGCCATTTTCCATACCGCTCGAATCATCATCGCTCGAATCATCCACCAGGCCCACTGCCGTGGCGGCGTCGTAACCAATGAGGCCAAGCAGACGACGCACCGACTCAGGCCGCCTGGCTGTTTCCAGAAATGCTTCTGCGGCAACCCGGTCAGCCATGTCTGAGAGCTGGTCCAGGACAGCGGCCAATACCTCCAATAAAACCACTTCCATGTCAGCCGGAGTCCAGCGGGTACGCTCAGGAAAACGGGCTGCCAGCTCCTCCAGCATAAAGCGACGGAAGCTGTCAAAATCGCGGACCATCCAGTCAAAATCATCTCCTGCCACAGGCAAAGGCGACGGCAAATCGATCCGGCGTTCAGCACAATCAGGGCAACGCCCTTCGAAGCTCAGCCTGGTTTTCGGATTATCTGCCATACAGTTATCCTCCTGAACCGACCATAAACTCATGCTGCTCCGCATGGCCGATAGTGGCAAGGGCATAAGAAATAACAACCAGCAACTTCTCTCCCTCTCCCCTTACTTCCACTTCCAGCGTCTTGGGATCTACTTCCCCCTGGAGAGCCTCGGCCAGGGATGCCGTCAGACGCTTGCAGGTAATTTTCCACAGGGGTGAGGCATTTGGTTCAAAGATCAGGCTTCTCACGCCGGCCCCACACTCCGGGCGGAAAACCCGCTCCTCCGGATTGGTGAACAGCACCTGCTCAATCTGCTCCCGAACGTGAGATTTGCGCTCACTGGTCCGGGCGCCATCAGTACCGATGCTGAATGGAAAGCTAAGATAGGCTGGGTTATTCAATTGCGGCATGTCCTGGCTCCTCAAGTAGTTGTTACTTTCATCGACAGGGTGCTTATTTCCCCTTGCGGTACAGGGGGACCGGTCGGCCCCATGGCGCTCGGATGCACGTGTGTGGCAAAGAGGGTGAGAAAACTCTGCCCCTTGATGATCGGCTCGCCCCCCTGCCCCCCGAGCATGATCTGGGTTCCCTCAATCACGATCTGCTGTCCCTTTACGTTGATTCCGGCAGGCCCCATCTCAATTTTGTTCCCGTTGCTGTCCTCCACAGTAGTACCGCTGGAGGTCATCGTCAGTGTGTTCCCATTGGCGTCTTCAATAACTATTGTTCCGGCATCGGCATCCAGAGTTACGGTATTGTTTTGGGCATCGGCCAGCGCCACGGTCCCATTTTCGTCGATGGTGATCTCAGCGCCGGCAGGATGACTGAGGCGGAACTTTTCCATGCCGGCTTTGTCGTCAAATTGCAGGATATGCCCGGCAGGGGTCTTGAAAACCCTTGTAGTGGGCGGGTTTAGGGCCGCCTCGGATGGAACGTCACCCTTATTCTGCCAGAAAGTCCCGGTCCAGATCGGCTGGTTAATGTTTCCTTCTTCAAACTCCACCCATACCTGGGCATCGATTTCAGGCACGGTGAACATTCCCTGGTCAGCCAGTCCTCCAAAGGGGACACTTGGAAGGGCCCACCCTGTTTCCGCCTCGCCGAGCACCGACGGGACGATGACACGGAGCCTGCCTAACTGTTGCGGATCGTCGTTATCTGCCACAAAACCACGATATTTACCGTAGTATTTGTCTTGGTACTGCCTTGCAAGTTGAAGGAGCAATTCTTCCATTTGTTTTCCTAAAGAACCCCTGACAGCAAGCTGCCGGCTCCGCTGCCAAGATTGTCGCCATAGGCATTGCGCAA
>JADFVC010000011.1 GCA_015222355.1 Chloroflexota bacterium
CGGCAGAAGTCAGGGGCAAGCATCCTGACTGACTAGTCAAACCGTCTTCATGTTCTACCAATCGTAATCAAATATATCGATTTCTGAGTAGTTTTGAGGTAAGGCTCGATGAAAAGTAATGATGACATGCCCGCTACAGAATGTTCCGGAAAGCGCATTAAGTCAGAGATGTGTGTTTATTATGGGCCATCTCAACAAACTATACTTTCTGGTTTTAGTGTTGATTTCAGCACTGGCGGACTTTTCTTGAAAACTGATTTCCCCTTGAACGTTGATGAAAATATAACTTTGATATTTTCTCTGCCGGATCAAGAAAAGTCAGTTTCTTGCAAGGCAAGAGTTACATGGGGCAATGATGATAAAGACCCGTGTAAGTCTGAATTGCCACCCGGTGTAGGTGTGCAATTTGTAGATCTTTCTTCTGAAGAGTTAATGTCAATATCGAGATTTATAGAAAAATACGAAATAAAAGCTACTTGGTAATCTTGGTTTGACATTGGATTTTTTACAAGTCTCAATGGTTTGTTAACAGGCTTAAAGGTTTGACCTATTGAGGTATTCCGCGAACATCGCAAGCACCTTTTTTACCCAAGGAGAACTGTACATGAAATACCGCCGACTGTTGGCCGCCTTCGCTATGATTCTGCTCACGGCTGGAACCCGCCCATGTTAGCTTCAGCACTAACGTTGAGGCTGTAGAAAAACGATTCTTAAAAATCACGACTTCTGATGCAAAAATAGCCGTACTATTGAACGCTATATTTGAGATAGATTTAGGGGCGGCAGATTCCCCTTTTAATCGACCTTAAGAATCAGCAACGGGCCATCCGGCACAATCGCCCAGCGGGCATCCTGACCGAATCTGTCGAGTAGTTCCGCGATAGCCTCATTGATTTTTTCGACCGGCTTAAAATGAAACCGCTTCAGTGTATCGGCGTCGATTCCCTGGGTGTGTACCCAGATTTCATTCTTTAACATCACCTGGTAAGTTTCCTGGGCACACCATTGGTCAGGGAGAAAGAATTCCTTCTTCATCAGCTTTTCAATAAAGGCCTGTGGCGTGGTGGCATGCTCGAAAACCGCCCTGTACTCTTCACTGCCAAACCCTTCCAGACACTCAGTGGCGATCAGGATCACCCCACCTTCGCGGGTCGCTCCTGCCACGCCCGAGATCCCCTTTGCGGTCTGATACAGGTTGCAGTCGAGCGGAGCCCCGGCATTGGTGGTCACCACAAAATCAAGAGGTTCATCCAGGGTCCGGACACAATGGCGGGAGAGAAACTCGACCCCTTCCAGGTGGGCCTTGACCGGGTGACCAGCAAAAACTCCGGTGATTTTTTTGCTGGTGTCGAGAGTGACGTTGACGATGAAATCGGCCCCGGCCTGTTCCATGATGTCCAGACCGGCTTCGTGGAAGGGGTTCCCCTTCAGGATGCCGTAACGGGTCTGCGGATGAGCCACCATCTCCGGTCCATGCATGAATTCCAGGGTTTTCACCGACGAGATCCCAGGCAGAATCGATTTGCGCCCGCCGGAGAACCCGGCCCACATATGCGGTTCGATGAAACCGGTCAGAATTTTCAGGTCAGCCGCCAGATAATACTTGTTGACCAGGGCTGGCACCCCATCACCAATATGTCCGACCAGAACCATGTCGTCCTGGTTCTTGGAGAAGTGGTTGATGATCCGGTAGGAGGAGGCGATCTCTTTGCCGACAAGGCGTTCCAGTTCCTGCCCCTCGTTGGGACGATGGATTCCGGTGGCAATCAGGATGGTGATCTTTGCGGATGGAATGCCCGCCGCTTCCAGATGCTGAATGATAATTGGCAGCAACAGGGCATTCGGCACCGGCCGTGTTATATCACTAATGACAATGACTGCATCAGTTTTACCTCGGCCCAATTCTTTGAGAGGTTCGGACTCAATCGGCCTGGAAAGAGACTGCTGGACAGCATCCTCCGGCACCGGTAGAACCTCGGCCTCTTGCGGATAAAGAACACCGACAAAGTTAGACGTTTTAGGAAACTCTAGATCCAGACCCTCTTCACCATACTTGAGACGGATGTGCATAATATCCTCCCCGTTTCTGTTCCCAAGTATACCAGAAACTCTCTGTCTCTTTTGGTGGATCGGCATTTTTTATTTGGAGGGAAACTAGGAGGGAAACTAGGGACACTCCCGAATGGCGCTAGTTTAAGGGGTCGTAGCACGATATCTGTTTCGGTGCGGAATCTCCTTCATTTCACTCCTCGGTACGGTCATTCTTTGGTAGTTTTTAGGCCGTCGCTTGACGCAACGAGGTTCACTCCTACCTGGTCGCTGCCTGATTGGCGTATTCGTCATCGCGTCATACAAATCGCTGATCAGCTTAAAACGCTCTTTCTTGCTGATTTGTGCTTGATTTAAATGGGGCTCCCAGCTGCGAAGAGCCTGTAAACTGCCCTTGAAGCTGACCACGCGAACCGCTATATTCGCTTCTCCCGCTGCCTCGTACATCAATCGCCGGATACAGTTGTAGGCGATGAAGTGCATCAAAATTTCTTTTCGAACCATCTCCGGTGTTTGGCACCGCAGGACATCCATGCCCATGGTTGTCTTGATATCCCGAAAAAACAGTTCAACATCCCACCGCTTAAAGTAAAGTTCGGCAAGCTCTTCCGCAGGATATAGTGTTGCATCAAGCAGGGTGGTAACGATGTGAAAACCCTGAGTTCTGAACCCCGGACAGGCCACCGTAACCTTGATTTGTCGCAATGTCAGTTCTTTCGGAAGTTGCTCCCATTCTTCCCGAGAGCACGATAGACGTTTATAATACTTGGGGCGCGGCCATTTTATGAGCAGGTCGTCCGGACCCAGTTTTTCGACACTGCGCGCTTCTCTGACGGGTGCTCTCCGAGCAAGAGTGACGACACTATCAACATCCTGCTTTTGCAGGGTTGCGGTATCGAAATAACTGCAAAATCCTTTGTCTCCAAGAACGATATCGCCCCGTTTGAATGTATCCCACTGTTTGCGAAACAGCGGGAGCTCGTGACTCTTCTTGTTGCCGATTTCGTAACTGAGCAAGGCCCCGCTTTCCAGCGAGAAACAGGCGCAAATACGAGCTGATGGAAATCCGCAACCCGGCTTCTGTGACGATGGTTGCGGCCAGACTTCCTGGTTTTCCGGTGTGTCCGGCATGGTCACACCCGTACCATCGACAACAACGACACGCCGGTTATTCAAGAGGCCGGTTTCCGGCATTTCATCAAGCTGATCGGCTGTATGCTCAAGGATTTCCGAGAGCATCTGCTCTGGCAAATTTTTGCGGGCTGTGCAATACGATGCAGTCGAAGATGAGGGAATCTTGACTCCCTTGATAGAGGCATACGACTGAAGTTTACGGATCACTTCCTTGCAGCCACCGTCTGCATCCAACACCTGACTGAAGAAGGCCCAAAAGGTGTTCTCCTTGGAGAACAGCCTTCTGCGACTCATGGCCCCCGTTTCCTCCGGCTTTAGAATCGAGCAGGGGATAAACTTTTCAAAGACCTCGCCGATTTGCTTGAACGATTTTTGCTGCAACAGAGCAATCTTTTCAGCAAATTTCTGCTGAGCGGAACGGGGCTTTCGGCGCAGGGTCTGCAAATGAAATCCTGGGAACATTGGTGTTGTATTTTTCATGGCCAATTATGCCATTTTTAGCCAATATTTTCAGGTGCTTTTCCCATGCTAGAAGTGCTTAAACTAGCGCCATTCGGGACACTCCCCTGTTTCCTTCTTTGGCCTGCCTGGTTTTCGCGGTCGAAGAGATTGATTCAGCTGAAACTCCATTTTGTCAA
>JADFVC010000086.1 GCA_015222355.1 Chloroflexota bacterium
AATTGGCATAACCGTCCCAGCTCCTTCTCGATGTCTAATGTCGACATTAGACATCGAGAAGGAGCTGGGACGGTTATGCCAATTGTCAAAAAAACTTATAAAGATCAGGTTGTTGACTATGTTTATCAACTCCTGTTGACGAACGAGCTGGGCCCGGGGGATCAATTGAAAGAGAGCCTGCTGGCTGAGCAGATGGGGATCAGCAGGGCACCGATCCGTGAGGCGATGAAAGAGCTGATCATGAACGGTCTGGTCGATTATCGTCCCCAGGTGGGCAACTTCATTCCTGTTTTGTCCCCCAAGCAGATTGTCGACAGCTACACCACACGTGGTGTCCTTGAGGGGTACGCGGTGATGGAGACCTGTGATCAGTTTTCCGCTGAAGAGGTCGACAAGCTCGAAAACCTGACCGAGCAGATGGAAAATTATGCCGATAAAAAGAACCACAAAATGGTCATCGAGGCCGGCGGAGAATTTCACGATCTCTTGATCAGTAAGAACAATAACGTGCAACTGCTGGAATACACGGACCGTCTCAGTTTGAAGCTGCATATTCTGTTTTTTAAATATTTGGGAAAGCTCTACGGCCCCTCTGAAGTTGGCCGACGGCATCGGGAAATTGTCGAAAGTGTTAAATCAAAAGATCTGGGGCTGATTGAAAAGGTTATTCGGCAGCATTACGTCGAAACGGGGTCGAAAATAGCGATTCTTTAATATTTGTGGGTTCAGAGCAAGTTAACCCCGAAATTTTACATCTCAATCATATAGAAGATAAGCAAGATAAGCCTGCAACATCACGGAGGAAAAGATGGCAGAAGAATGGGTTCAGCAGATGCAGAACGAAGTGAACACACTTGAGAAACTCGAAGAGTACATCAATGTCTCTGACGACGAAAGGGCAGCGATTCAGACCCTGAAAACCAAATGGGGAACAACCCCCTATTTTGCGTCGTTGATGGATAAAGATGACCCGAAATGTCCGATCCGGATGCAAGTACTTCCGTCGATGAAGGAAAAAATCAATGAGTTCGGGATGGATAACTACCTGGTGTGGAAAGAAAACCGCGCTACGGAAGAAGTTCGTCCGGACAGTATCGCCCGTCAGTACAAAGACCGGATTGCTTTTACCGTTGTCGAGGTCTGTGGAATTTACTGTCGCCACTGTTTCCGCAAGGAACTGGTGGTCGATCAGAATCTGCAACTGCGCTTTGATGTTGACGAAGGCCTGGCCTGGATTGCCGAGCATAAGGAAATCCGCGATGTACTGATTACCGGTGGCGATCCGCTGCTGTTGTCGGATGAAAAACTGGAGTACTTGATCACCAAACTGCGCGAGATGCCGCACATCGAGATGATCCGTATCGGTTCACGTCTGCCGATTGTTCTGCCGCAGCGGATTACCGAAGGCTTGAAAAAAGCGATCGGCGGTTTTCACAAGGTTCCGGTGTGGATCAACACCCAGTGTAACCACCCGAAGGAGATCACCGAAGCAACGGAAAAAGCCGTTTATGAGCTGCTGAGTTGCGGGATCAATGTGGGGAACCAGGCGGTGCTGCTTAAAGGGATTAACGATGACGTGCCGACGTTCAGGGGACTGCACCAGAAACTGCTGCGTACCCGGATTCGTCCCTACTATGTTTTTTATTGCGAGCCGGCTCCGGGGATCGACCATTTCCGTACCCCGGTGGAAAAGGGTGCTGAGCTGATTCGTGACGCGCTGCGCGGACATACCACCGGTCTGGCGCAGCCGATGTACGTGCTGGCGACCAATATCGGCAAGATTCCACTGATGCCGGATTACTATATTGTCGATAAGAACGAGAAGGAATACACGCTGAGAAACCACCTGGGAGAGACCACCAAAATCCCGAATATGCCTGAATAAAACGGCCTAAAATAAATTTATCGAGGCTTTGACAGCAGCCTCCATAAATACATTGTACATCCCCGCAAGGAGAGGCACAGATGAATCTACAAAGACTACAGGAACTCATCCAGGAAAAAAAGGTCAAAAATATCGACCTGAAGTATGTCGACCTGGTCGGACGCTGGTACCATATCAATTTCCCGGCCCGGCGGCTCGATTATGTCATGGAGCACGGCATCCCTTTTGATGGTTCCAGTATCCCCGGAATGCGTAACGTGGAATCGGGTGACCTGATCCTGATGCCGGATATTTCCACTGCCCGTTATGACAATTTCAACCCGAATCCCACCGTGCAGATTATCTGCTCGATCCGTGAGGCCGATTCCCCGGCGGGGTATAAAAAAGATCCCCGCAGTGTCGCGGAAAGATCATTTAACTATCTAAAAGAAAGCGGGATTGCCGATGAAATATTGTGGATCCCGGAGTTCGAATTCAACCTGTTCAGCGAAGCGGTCTATTACAACACCAAACATAAGGCAGGTTACCGGCTTTCCACCATGGAAAATAAGGAAGCCCTGCCGTTTGATTACGAAGATTCCGATGCTACGGCTCTGACACACCGCAAAGGCTATCATCTGGATCGGCCCTATGATCGGAATGCGAGTGTCCGGGAGGAGATCTCCGATTATATTGAAGAGCATATCTGCCCGATCCGTTACCACCACCATGAAGTCGGCATCAGTTCACAGCAGGAGATTGAAACCGAACTGGCTCCATTCCCGGAAATCGCCGATAACATCATGTATATCAAGAGCGCCATTCAGCAGATTGCCCTCAAGCATGGGTTGACCGCAACCCTGATGCCGAAGCCGATGTATGAAGAGGCCGGCAACGGGATGCATTTTCATATGCTGCTGAAAAAGAACGGGAAAAATATCCTCTATAAAAAAGGCGGTTATGCCGATCTTTCAGACGATGCCCTGCATTTCATCGGCGGGATTCTCTACCATGGTAAGTCACTGGTAGCCCTGACCAATCCAAGTACCAATTCCTATAAACGCCTGCTGCCCGGATTTGAAGCACCCGTCAAACTGATCTTCGGGCTGGCCAACCGCAGTGCCGCAATCCGCATTCCCAAATATGCGACCACCGAGGAAAACAAACGCTTTGAATTCCGCACAGGCGATGCAACCTGTAATCCCTACCTGGCGACCAGCGCGCTGATCATGGCGGGTATTGATGGTATCAAAAACAAGATCGATCCGACCATGCACAATCACGGACCCTTCGATGAAAATATTTTCGACTGGCCGGAAGAGAAACGCAATGCTCTGCCGGCGATTCCGGCCAATCTGGAAGATGCTTTGCAAGAATTGAAAAAAGACCATGACTATCTGCTGCAGGGCGGCGTGTTCAGTGAAATGCTGATTGATGGATTTATTGAAGAAAAGATGAAAGAAGTGATCGCTGTCAATGAACGACCAACCCCGTACGAAATGAACCTCTATTTCAATCTCTAACAAGGAGAAATCGATGAGTGGCACAGGGCTACCCGGAATCAAGGAACAACTGAAAGATGCCTACACGACCAAGCTGTTTTTTACCGACCTGAACGGTCGTCTGAAAAACCTTTCCGTCAATCCGCATGACATTGACAGTATCCTGAAAAACGGTGTGGGTATCGACGGAAGCTCCATTGCCGGGATAGCAACAGTTGATAACAGCGACCGAATTCTGAAGCCGGTTATGGAAAGTTTCCGCTTGGTCGATTTCGGCGATCGAAAAGTCGGATTCTTTGTCGGGCAGATTTTCAATCAGGATGGATCACGCTCGGAAGTCGACCCGAGATATCCGTTGGAAAGGGCCGTTGAAAAAGCCGCCAAGGATTTTCGGATCAAGTTCATGATGGGGCCGGAGCATGAGTTCTTTCTGCTCAGTGGTGACGAATTCAACAGCGACATCCATACTGACAAACTCGATTATTTCGGCTCATCCCCGGGCGATATCGGTGACCTGGTCCGGCAGGAAATTGTCAATGTCTTGGAGAAGTGCGGGGTCAAATATGAAAAGACGCATCATGAAGTCTCCTCGTCACAGCATGAAATCAACCTGGAACCGGGTGATCCGTTGACCATTGCTGATCGATGTGTACTGTTTGAATTTGTCACTAAAGAGGTTGCCGCGCAGTACAATCTGCACGCAACATTTATGTCGAAGCCCTTTACCGGTTTAAACCGCAATGCTTTCCATATCCATCTCTCCTTTACCAACATGGAGGGGAAAAGCCTCTGCTATGATGAAAATGCCGAGTATCACCTCAGTGAGATGCTGATGAATTTCATCGGCGGTATTATCAAGCATGCGAGGGAATCATCCATTGTGCTGGCATCGACCTTCAACTCGTACAAGGCCTATGTTCTGGACAGGGAAGCCCCGGTTGTACGGGGCTGGGGATTGCGTAATCGCAGCTCCATGGTCAGAATCCCTCATGCCATAAACCCGGCGGCCACCCGGATGGAGTTACGTTGCCCCGATGCCACCGGCAATGTCTACATGCAATTCGCCATTCTCATCTTTATGGGGCTGGACGGAATCGCGAATAAAGAAGATGCCGGGAAACCGGATGTCGGCAGTACCTACAAAAAGGAATTGCAGCCGAAGGTTCTGGATCGACGTTTTTTGCCGCACGACTTTTTCCCGGCCCTGATGGAAGCGGAGGACAGCATCTTTATGGCAGAATCCCTGGGTGCCGAGCTGTTTGCCAATTACATGAAAATCAAAATCGGCGAATGGGAAGACCACAGAACCACGATTACCGATCTTGAACACAAAAAATATCTCAGCATTTAGGAATTCGCTCTTTACGCATGGGCACGGCTGGTCGTGCCCATGCTACCCAAAATCAGATCCAGCCCCGCCTGCATTCGCTCACATAACAGCCCTGCCGTTTGCCGCAAAATCATAAATTGTTGTGATTGTGGATTAAATCAATAAATTTCTGTAGGATAATCTTCAGTAAATTGACGATAAATCCCTCGTTTCTCGCACGATTGATGGTCTCGCAAAAAAGAATACGATGGCTAAGCAAAAATTTCGACTTACAAGGCGTAGTGGTTTTTCAGGGGCGAAGGCATACATATGGTATGTCGAGATCCTGAAAAACTGCTGCAACGCCGGAGGG
>JADFVC010000087.1 GCA_015222355.1 Chloroflexota bacterium
AACTTGGTGGGGCGATGACATTCTTCATCGCCCCACCAAGTTCGACACCGATGATGTCATTGTGGGTATAAACCCGAAACTTTTCAGTGCTGAAAATTTCCTGTATCCGAGCCGCGACCTGACAGTCGCGTGCTGCGGCCACCACCGCAGTCGGCATCCCCCGGGACACCTCCATGGCAAACGAGGGGCCGGAGAGAAAACCGACTTGCCCGTGCATGGTTTCCGGTAAAAGCTCCTCGAAAACCTGCGACAGCAACAACAGTCTGTTATTTTCGATCCCCTTGGAGGCGGAGACGACCAGGGCCTCCGGGGCAATATCCGGAACCGCCTGTGCGAGGACTTGGCGGGTGACTTGTGAGGGCGTCACAAAAAGCAACAGCTGCTTAGCGGTCACAGCTTGCCGTAGGTCTGAGGTAAAAGTCAGGTTTCCAGACAGTTCAATCCCGGGCAGATAGAGGTCATTCTGATGGGTTTGTTGCATTCGCTCGGCAAGCTCGGCCTCGTAAACCCAGAGAGTAACCGGATAACCTTTTGCAGCGAGCAAATTGGCCAGAGTTGTCCCCCAACTGCCCGCTCCGATCACGGCAAACGCATTATCTCCCGATGATAACTGCATCAAATCGCCTTTTGTTTGCTTGCAATACGTTTTTTCAGATGTTCTATCTTCTCTTTCAGCAAATCCGGCCGGGGGAAATTCTGCAGCTGCCGATACGCATCAAGGGCGTCTTGCAGCAGATCATCCTCTTCCAGCAGGGCTGCCAAATTGAAACGTGCCTGCATTCCATAACTGCTTTCCGGAAACTGCGCTATCAGCCGTAGCCAATCCTGTCGAGCGGCATCAAGTCGATTTTCCAATAATAATAGACCACCCTTGCGGTAAAGGACATCCGCAATCAGGCTGCTCTGCGGATATTGCGTCAGTAAGGTTTCCAGCTCAATCCGCGCCTGGGTATAATTATCGAGACGAAAATAGCAATCGGCAATTTCGTAAAGATACTGATCTCTTCTGCCGTTCTCATGCTCCAGCAATCGCTGATAAAAACCGATCGCCCGCGAATAATCACGGAGCGCATACTTGACGATCCCGGCCGCTTCTTCGCGTGCCGCAAGAACCAACGGATGCTCGGGAAAATCATGTTCCAACTGCAAATAACTGAGTAATGCCTGCTGCTCCAAGTGACGATCATACTGCTGAATCCGCCCGACCCGCAGCAAAGCCTCTACCGCCAGTTCTGACTCTGGATAAGCGTGATAAAGCCGTTGATAGCGCTGTTGTGCCGCATCGAGTTCCCCCCGGCTTTCAAGCGTCATCCCCTCATTGAACAAGCGCTGGGGCACGGTGAGTTGGTATTGTCGATAGAGCGGATAAAAAACCGCGAGTAACAACGCAACAAGCAGCAGTAACCAGGGCCAGCGCCGAGGCTTACGCCTCCTCGCCTGGAGTTCCCGCTGTTTCAGCTGTTTCTTCAACTGACGCAGCTTCATCCCCTTCTTCCTTTTCTGCCAGCTTGGCTACGGAAACAATCAACTCAGCATTTTCCAAAACCATCATTCGCACTCCCTGAGTGTTCCGTCCGATGGTGCGAATATTCCTGACCCGGGTCCGCAGCAGTTTACCACGGTTCGTGATGAACATCAGGTCAGAATCTTCATCAACCATTTTGATGGCAACCACTTTACCGTTACGCTCACTGGTTTTGATCGTAATGACCCCTTTGCCGCCACGGCTCTGCACCCGGTATTCAGCAATATCGGTCCGCTTTCCGTAACCGTTTTCGGTGACGGTCACCAACGCCAATGCTGTGTTATCGGTCACCGACTGCAACCCGATCACCACGTCATCCCCCTCCAGGTTCATGCCGCGGACACCACGGGCCGGACGCCCCATGGCACGAACATCACTTTCCGGGAAACGGATCGATTTACCGTTGCGACTGGCCAGAATCAGGTCTCGCTTGCCATCGGTCAGGCGGGCTTCGATCAAACTGTCGCCTGCGTCGATGGTCAGGGCAATGATGCCGCCGACCCGCGGATTGGAATAAGCCATCAGGTCGGTCTTTTTGATGATACCCCTGGCAGTGGCGGTGACGATATATTTATCCTCCTCAAACTCTTTGACCGGCAGGATCGTCGTAACTTTCTCTTCCGGAGCCAGCGACAGCAGGTTAACAATCGCTTTGCCACGGGTTGCACGGCCACCCTGCGGGATCTCGTGTACCTTGAGCCAGTATACCTTGCCGAGGGTGGTAAATATCAGCACATAGGAGTGGGTCGAAGCGACGAAGAGGTTCTCGACGAAATCTTCTTCCTTCGGCCGGATACCGGTTTTTCCTTTGCCGCCGCGACGCTGAGCACGGTAGAGAGAAACGGCATTGCGTTTGATATAGCCGCCGTGGGTCACCGTCACCACCATATCTTCCTCAACAATCATATCCTCAAGTGTCAGATCAGCGGTACGATCGATAATCTCAGTTCGGCGTGGATTGGCGAACTTCTCCCTAAGTTCAAGCAACTCCCCCTTGATAATCTTCAGAATTTCCACTTCACTGGCAAGAATCTCTTTAAGCCGCGTGATCAACGCCATAATCTGCGTCAACTCTTCGATAATTTTACCCTGCTCGAGACCGGTCAGGCGGTGTAGACGCATATCGAGGATCGCTTGCGCCTGAATATCGGAGAAGCTGAAACGTTCAATCAGCCGCCCTTTTGCCTCAGCCGGGTTGGCACTGGTTTTGATAAGCTGGATCACCTCATCGAGATTTTCCAATGCCAACTTCAGCCCTTGCAGAATATGGGCGCGGGCCTCAGCCTTTTTCAGCTCAAAAACACAGCGACGGGTCACGATCTCGCGACGGTGATCGATAAAGGAATCCAGCACCTCACGCAAGGTAAGAATTTTGGGCTGACCGGAAACAATTGCCAGCATGATGATCCCGAAAGAAGATTGCATTGTGGTCATCTTATAGAGCTGGTTCAAGATCACCCCGGGGACCATATCCCTTTTCAGCTCGATGACAATGCGCATGCCGTCGCGGTCCGATTCATCGCGCAGGTCGGCGATCCCTTCAATTTTTTTGGTCTTGACCAGTTCGGCAATCTTTTCAATCAGTCTTGCCTTATTAACCTGGTAGGGGATCTCATTGACAATGATCGTCTCACGGCCACTACGCCGGTCAACCTCAACCAGGGCACGAGCACGCATCTGGATAATGCCGCGACCCGTTGTATAGGCCTCAAGAATTCCTTCCCTGCCATTGATGAAACCGGCGGTCGGAAAATCGGGGCCCGGAACCTTCTCAATCAACTCTTCGGGACTCAAGCGTGGATCGTCGATCAGTGCGATCAGTCCATCGATCACCTCACCGAGGTTGTGTGGCGGGATCTTGGTCGCCATACCGACAGCAATCCCTTCAGAACCGTTGACCAGCAGGTTGGGGAATTTACCAGGGAGAACCAGCGGTTCTTCCAATGAATCATCGTAGTTGGGGCCAAAGTCGACGGTCTCTTTATCGATGTCGGCCAGCAACTCATGGGAGAGCTTGTCCATGCGGATTTCGGTGTAACGCATGGCGGCCGCTGAATCGCCGTCAACCGAGCCGAAGTTCCCCTGGCCATCGACCAGGGGATGGCGCATGGAGAAATCCTGCGCCATCCTGACAATGGTATCGTAAACTGCAGTGTCACCATGCGGGTGGTACTTACCGATGACATCGCCGACCACGCGGGCCGATTTTTTGTACGGCTTGTTGTAGTCGTTACCGAGATCGTGCATGGCAAAAAGAATTCGTCTATGGACCGGTTTGAGTCCATCGCGAACATCAGGCAAAGCTCGGCCGACGATAACGCTCATGGCGTAGTCCATGTACGACTTACGCATTTCGTCTTCTATATTAACGGTGACTTTATTCTGTTCTGTCAGCATCTATCTCCTCCAAAACTTCCCTTCTCAGGAAGCGGGGTGTAAATTCAAGAGCAAGAAGTTAAACATCGAGATTTGCAACGTTTAACGCGTTTCGCTCGATAAACTCACGGCGCGGTTCAACCTGGTCGCCCATCAGCACGGTGAATATCTCATCGGCCCGAACCGCATCTTCGATAGTTACCTGCAACAGAACCCTTTTTTCGGCATCCATGGTGGTTTCCCAGAGCTGTCCCGGGTTCATTTCGCCGAGTCCCTTATAACGCTGAATATACTGGCCTTTTTTCGCTCTACTGAAGAAAGTTTCCAATAATTCCTTGCGATCTTCGATAAGAAGGTCTGACTTTCCTTCAGTGGAAAGAACTGCTGGACCGTTCTGACAGATATCCTCAACCAGTTTGTAGGCTTGCAATAACAGTTTGTACTCATGCGAAGAGAGGGTTTCCACCGTATGCCGGTCGATCCGGGCATGCAGATTGCCAAAACTGACCAGAATCCGGTCAGGATCTTCAAGGACAGCAAACTTGGCGTTCGGTTCAATTTCACGCAACCTTTCGGCAAGCGGTTGCAGATCAGCCTTATCAGAAAAACCGTTTCGGATCTTACCACGCAGGAACATGCGCAGGATATCACCAGGCACACCACGGTTGACAATCTTGTCAAAGCGCTGGTTGAAATCAAGGATGTTGCGCAAGGTCGGGATAATCTGCTTGCCGCGCAGGACTTTTTTACCTGCGTCCA
>JADFVC010000012.1 GCA_015222355.1 Chloroflexota bacterium
AAATTCTTGCGGCGGGGCGACACATCCCGCATTATGTTGCTTCATCTTGACAACACTATCCCGCTGGGAGGCTGTCGACAGCCTCCCAGCGTGATAGTGTTGTCAAGATGAAGCAACATAATGCGGGATGTGTCGCCCCGCCGCAAGAATTTTGTCAGCTACACTGTTCTGATTGCCAGATAAACAGCAGTATTATAGAATCCCCGGGTCAGGAACCAAGTAAGAGGCACTCGCAAAAAAGAATGCGATGGCTAAGCAAAAAGTAAAGGAGTTCAGCAGTGCCTGTTTCAATTTTCCGCCGTGTCTGGGTGATGTTCTTTGCCAGTGTCATCGGTTTGTATGCTCATTTGCTGAATCGGCTCAAGGTCGTCGGTGCCGAGCAGTTGCCCGAAGAAGGGGGGGTGCTGATTGCCGCCAACCATATCTCAGCCTACGATACCGTTTTTCTGCCGGTTGCCGTGTTCCATCAGCATCCCTTCCAGATGGTTTGGGCTCCAGCCAAGGAGGAGCTGTTTCAGAATCGGTTTCTCGGCTGGGTTTTCAGCACGTTGGGAGCATTTCCGGTCAGGCGGGGGCGAGACGTACGCGCGGGAAAGCAACTTGGGGACCTGTTGCAGACTGAAAAAGTGATGCTTTTCCCTGAGGGAACGCGGAGCAAGGATGGCAAACTGGGAAAGGGGAATCGTGGTGTCGGCAAGCTGATATACGACCACCGACCGGTGGTGATCCCAGCCGCTTTGAGTGGCGTCAACCGCTGGCGATTTCCCGGCGTTGCTCAGAAGGGAATGATCCGTTTCGGTGCGGCAGTCGATTTTTCCGACCTGCTGCTGTTGGATGATTGTAAGGCGACCCATGTGAGAATTGTTGAGCGCTTGATGGCGGCCATTGCTGACGGGTTGGAACGAAATCAAGGGGAACCCTCTTAGGAGTCTGTTGCTTCAGCTGAATTTATTGCGTAAAGCGTGTTTTCACACCGCAGAACCCTTGCCAGCCGGCAAAAAAACAGTAGGCTTGATGGAGCCAAGGGGGCAAATGGAAAGTAAATGGAAAGGAGTCGCGGCATGGCGTTTTTCAGACGCAGTACCAAAATCAATGTTGTTTACAAAAACGGGGTGAAGGATCGAATCAGTCCGGCACTGCTGGATACTTTGATCGATTCGCGGCAGGTCGATCAATTTGAGCGGAGTGACGGTTGGGCCAAGGTCGGGCTTGATCCGATCCGCGGTATGGGTGGAATTGATTACGAGGGGTCAGAGCGCCGGTTAATTTAATTCCGGTGACCCACCGGCTTTTGTTTACCAGCGGGCACCCGGTCGTGTGATCGGGTGCGTGTATTTACTCTTGTTGTCGACCTGTGATCCCAGGTAATGAATGCCGGAGATCACTGCGGCGACGACCAGAAGCAGTATGATCAACGTGAAGATGTTTTTTGTCATGCTCATTCTTTTTCCTGACCGATGTATGGGTAAATTCGGGTACTCTTTCCTTGTCGGCCAATTATTCGGAAAAGTTTAATAATTCAAGTAAGCTGCACGCAGAGCCTAGCAGTAAATGACCTTTCGTTCAAGGGGAGGCTCTTCTGCCGGGTTGCGACAAATCTGAAATCTACAGTATAATCAAAGCATTAAAGACCATATTTGTCGGGAGTACAGGCTTCCCCTGGAAATATCTGCCGGTGACAAAGACAATGAGAGTCAGGCTCGATTATGGCGCTAAACGGTAAAAAGCGTATTTTGATAGCGGATGCCGACCTGCTCAGCACGGTTACGCTGATTGGTGCTTTGAAAGATGAGTATCATATTGTGACGGCAAAGACTGGAGCTGATATTTCCAGACAGTTGCAGAAAAACTCGGTTAATCTGGTGATTCTCGAAACCGCCCTGCCCGATATCGATGGTTTTGACCTCTGTCGGCAACTTAAGCTTGATGAGCAGAGCAAAGAGTTGCCAGTGGTTTTTGTGACGTCGTTGAACACGGTAGCCGCAGAGGCCAAAGGCTTTGAAGCGGGAGCTGTTGAATATATCACCAAACCTTTCAATGCGCCAACGGTCAAGGCCAGAATCAAAAACCAGCTTGCTCTCAGCAGCGCCATCAAAGAGTTGCAGCGGCTCAATCAACTGGCTCTGGATGCCAATCCGAATACCGGCCTGCCGGGGAATACCAGTATCCTCAATGAATTACATCGGGTGGTTGAGGC
>JADFVC010000088.1 GCA_015222355.1 Chloroflexota bacterium
AGCCAATCCCTCAGCGTGCAGATGATCAGCAATCGCTTGAGTCACAATGCGGACATTATCCAAGGTGAAATCTTCGCAGAGAATACCTCGCCAGCCCGAAGTACCAAATTTAATATGGGACATTTAAACTCTCCTTGAGTGTTGTTTTGTAGAAAGAAATGATTTGGGAATCATATCACATTGAAGTAAATTCGCAGGATTCGGCACCGAACTAAATGAGCAACAACGCCGGTCAGAATGGGTCTTCATCCATCAATGGAGCAGAATAATTTTCGATATTTTTAACATAGGGGCAGTCTGCCGGTAAAATACCGGCCTTCACGAGATCGGGCGTCAAACGGGCACACTCCGGATGCAACCGTTCACGCTGGTGATAAATCCTGCAGCTGTTCGAAGTCACGTCAAGATGGGGACAAGGCGTGTTGGTATAAAAAATCCGGCCGCGATAATCAAATTTTTCATAGCAGCAACGGCCGCAACGTTCACAAAGCTTTTCCCAATCTGCAGTATCCGGTTCCGGTAATGATTTCCATTGACTCATCGCCACAGACTACCTGTTAGAACGTCGCAAGGTCAATCTGCAGAAACGACAAAAAGAAAAAACGTTGACTCAGCAAATGAAATTCGCTACAAATGGGCGTTCTGAATCTGAATCAAAGCATAAAGCTAGGAGGAATAGAAAAATGCAGTGTCAAACTGTTCTCCCCGGTACCGAGTGTACTTTCTGGAAAAAATCTGGTTGCAGCGCTGAAGGGGGCAGCTGCCGGGTTGTTGTTGAAGAATGTCAAGGCTGTGACCGTATCAGCAAAGGCAGCATCGGCGATGTTTGCACCTCATACCCGGATCCCGCCGCAAAATGGGCTGCCGGATTATGTAACTTTGCCACCCACAAGAAGATCGACATCAAGTCGGATGATGTCCGCGTCAACCCGCTCAAAGCGGCAAAGCGGGCAGCTGCTGGCAGAAAATAATTATTTTCTGCAAAATCGAAACAGAGAAAGCCGCCGGAATTTCCGGCGGCTTTTTTTGATGATCTCGTAAAGAAGATGGTCTCGCAAAAAAATACGATGGCTAAACAAGAATGGCATGGGGAAAATCAGGATACAGCGAATTGTTGGGAGGTTATTCGCCCCGCTCCTTCAAGAATTTCGGGTCGGTCATCTCCCACAGACCTTCCGAATTGCGTTGGAATCCCCCTTCCCATATCCAGTGCTCAAACCATCCAGAGCCCGGACTGCCATACTTATGGATCAGCCGATAGCTTTTCCTTTCAATATCGACGGTAAACCAGCCGATTGAGACCGTGCCATCTATCGCTTTTGACACTTGGGCTCTCGTAAGTTGATCTGCGCTCTCCGTTCTCCCTGGAGACGAAAAGACGTCTGGATGAGTTTTGACGTACCGGATCATGGCAATCTTGGCAGATTGCGCCTCGAAGAGGCCCGGCTCAGCACGCGTTTCAACACGTGTCTCAACAGCCGTCTCAGCAGGTGTCTCAACTGGAGCCTTCAAACAACCTGCTCCCATGATAGTAACGAACAAGGCTAATAGAACGACCATCTGTTTCATTTCAGTTATCCTCCCAATCGTGATGTGGTATTAAAAAAAGTCTCAGTTCATTTCCTGTGTCACAGTTTTGCCACTCATCTGCTCGAACAGTATACACAGTACACATACAGTAGAGTCAGGCTAGAGTCAGGCCCAACGCGCCGGGATAATGGATGCGTGGTTTACGTGCCATGGGATAACGATAGCATCAAATTATCAACTTGCAATCTTGCAGGACTGACCCACTTGGTCCCATGACCCACTTGGTCCCACTGGTGTCGGTCGCACCCTCATAGCCACTCTCTCGCCATGCCCGGATTTTTCGACGTAGCTCATGCACCAGCGGCGGTAATAATTTTTCATAGGAAGATTCACGCAAGGCCTCATCGGCCGGGAATCAGCGGACTTCCGGCTCAAGTGTCGCGTGGGGCGAATCAGGAAAATCAGGGTGCAGAGCCATTATCCCAGGTCCTCTATCATTTTTTGGATCGTTTTCCGAAGTTGTGGTATTTTCCCCTGGCAGGTATAAAAGACCGCTTCGGCATTTATATCAGCATAGTGATGGGTAAGGATGTCACGCATCCCTTTTGCCTTTTTCCAGTCCACTTCCGGATATTGAGGCAGAAGTGTCCCGCCGGTAATTTTATCCAGATTTTTCAACGATTCTCCGATAACAATCAGCATCATGCAGATGGCATCCATTTTATCAACTCCGGCCGAGCTATCGGTAAAGTCGGACACTTGGCAAATGGTCTTAAAGCGGGCAACGATTTTCGCGGCAGCCTCCTCGATCTGGCGCAAGACCTCCATGGAAAGTTCCTTGTCACGCATATACAGCCTCCCCATCTATCCTTTTTTTTAAGAATTGATTCATGTTTTCCCTGTACGCAACAATATCCACCGACCGGTGAAGCCTTTCCTCCAACTCATGCTTAATACCCACAAGCATGAAAAGGTCTGGCTTTGAAATACGAACAACCACATCCACGTCACTCTCTTCCCCAGCCTCGTCGCGTGCAACAGAGCCGAAAACACCGATGTTCAGGATGCCGTATTGCTCAGCAAACTCTTTTTTGTAGTCGCGCAGGATTTCGACAATTTCATTTTTGCCCATTATTTTTCCTCCCAATGTTTTCCAACCCCATCGAATTCGATGGAGTTGAAATATGCTTTCACCTCTGGCCTTACACCGACACCTCAATAATTTTCATGGTATCGTTGCCAAAAATATCGACTATCTTCACCGCGACTTTGCGCCGTCCGGGCAGGCACTCCATGAAGGCGCTTTTCAGTTCCAGCGAGCGGTCCTTTTTGGTGCGGAACGATTGCCACTCATTTTCAAAGACATGGTCGTCAATTGGGTCTTTAAAGATCAGTTATTGTCCCTATTGATAACCCTTACATTGAGTTTGAAAGATACAACGAGACGACCTTGGCAGTAAATAACAGGGCCGTCTCGTTTATTGTTTCATTAGATTTTGACGTCAGTATGTAGCGCCACATTGGGCACTTTCATCCCCCCCGATAATTTGGAAACCAACAGCTTATGCCACCTATCTTCGCCAAGAAGCGAACAGAGAATCATTTGCGGCGCAGATACACTCCCCGGCGATGCCCGATCGCCAAGGCCAGAACAACCAGCTGTTGCTCCTGTATCTCGCAGATTATCCGGTAATCCCCTACACGATAACGCCACAAACCAGCCATATCTCCGCGTAGCGGTTCACCGAAATGTCTGGGATTCTTGCACCCATTGATGCGGTCATCCAGCCAATCAATTAACCGTTTCTGTAC
>JADFVC010000013.1 GCA_015222355.1 Chloroflexota bacterium
ACCTGAAATCAGAAAAGTTCATAATCATCCTCACGCCCGTTCACTACGTTCACTCAAGACACTAAGATCACAAAGGAAACCCACTATTCAGGTTTTGATCTTCAACCCATAAATTCGCTTTTGCCCTTGTTCTTCTTAGTGGGCTTTGTACGAGACAAGCTTTTGATTTTGTCCCGTAGTTGTTCGTGTGCGTCAGTGGCTGAACCAGTTTTTTGGGTTTCGTTTTAGTTCCTGTCAATCAGAGCCCGACTTGAGTAAAGTGCATAACCAGATTATTTAATTTGATCCCAAAGTGAAATCGCATTTTTAATAGAAGGAGAACATTCCGCTGTGCATAGCATTTTCTTTACGCTTTTTTCCCCTGTCCCTCCGGCAAAGGACCATTAAGAATGCCTCTCCTGCTACTTCTGCTGATGTTGTTATCGATATGCCCGCCTGTTTATGCTGCACCGGATTTATTCTCTTTTGCTGAAAGTCTCGCTGCAGAAGAGGATCATTATCGGGCAATCACCGAGTACAAACGGTTTTTGCACTATTTTCCGCAGGATCCCCGAGCCCCGCGAGCACAATTGGGCATTGCCGAAAGTTTGCTTGCGGGACAACGCTGGGAACAAGCCGAAGCGGCCCTGGAAAAAACCTGGCAAATACACCCAACCAGTCCTGAAGCAACCGAGGCTCGCAGATTCTATGCTCAATCTGCATTCGATCAAAAAAAGTATCCCGAGGCCCGACAACGCTATCAGCAATTAAAGGGAATTTCAGAGAACCTGGCGGAGCAAAGCAACTACCAGATCGGGCTGAGCTACCTGGAAGAAGGGGCTGTCGACAAAGCGCAGGAAAGTTTCGCGGCACTGAACCGGGCTGATACCGGCAAGCTGCTGACGACTCTCGAAGAATACCGGCAACTGCCCAGAAAATCGCCGTCTCTGGCCGGCACCCTGTCAGCCATCCTGCCCGGTGCCGGTCAACTCTATACGGAACGACCCCGGCAGTCCGCTGTTGCTTTTGCCCTGAACGCCGTTTTTATCTATGGGGCGATCGAAGCCTGGAACAACGAGAACTACACGGTGGCCGGAATTCTCTCCCTGTTTGAAATCGGCTGGTACGGCGGAAACATTTACAATGCCATGAACAACGCCCACAAATACAACCGCGCCCGCGAAGAGACCTTTAAGCAACGCTTCAAGCTGAACTTCGGCATGCTTGGGCAGACTCCCTGGCTACAGGCGCAATACCGCTTTTAACCCTCCCCTCATTATCATCAAGAGCAGGTGGGATAAGTGTTCTATAAATCCAGAGGTGAAGCAGGATTACATTCTGCTACAACTTATCGGAAAAGTTCACTCGACTTGGCAGGCGCAGTATCTATTGAAAAAAGATAAAAGACCCGACTGAAAACCCCAGACGGGTCTTTGAGTGTCTTTGATATAGTGAGTTATGGGAAACCTGTTTCATTCCCCAGACTTTTTGCGTTTGCCGTGGTATGGAAAGAACATTTCAGACGATTGTGGATTTGTGGACTACGTCCCCTCCGTACCCGCAAATCGCATTGCATATGTGCCCACGATAGCCTACTGTTTAATCTTATGCCCTCCATTTCCTCCCCAGCTTCCGCGCCCAAGTTCTCCACCCGGTTAGTTCTGTTCAGCGTGCTTGCCACCGGCGTTGGCCAGTCGATGACCTTTGCCCTACTGGCGCCCCTGGGTCGAGAAGTCGGTTTTGGGGAAGTGCAGATTGGCCTGATCATCACCTGCTCTTCCCTGGCCTTCACCTTGACCAGCCCGGCCTGGGGGCGCACCAACGATCGTTGGGGCCGCAAGCCTGTGCTGCTGTTGGGCCTGTACGGTTATGCCTTCGGCTGCATCCTGTTTGCCTCGGTTTTTCTATTTGGGATCAAGGGACTTCTTTCGGGGATGACCCTGTATCTGTTGGCGATTTTCTCGCGGGTGCTGATGGCCTCGCTGATGTCAGCTTCTCCCAGCGCCGCCTCGGCCTATATCGCGGATACCACCACTGCGGAGCAGCGGATGGCGGGGATGGGACGGTTGGGGGCAGCTAGGACCCTGGGCGCGATCCTTGGACCGGCCCTGAGCGGACTATTTGCCACCATCGGTCTGCTGGCGCCACTGTATATTGCCGCAGGCATTACGCTGCTCAGTTCGATTCTGGTTGCCGTTGTTTTGAAGGAACCCCCACGAACAGCCTCCCGGACCACCACAAAGCTGAAGTTAAAGTTGTTTGATGGACGGTATTTCCCATACATTCTAGTCGGTTTTCTTACCTTCTTCGCCTTCTCGATGATGAGCCAGACCATCGGATTCTACTTTCAGGATCGCTTCGCCCTCGACGGCCGGGCCACGGCCCAGGCCCTCGGCATGGGGATGATGGTTTCGGCGGTCATGTCGTTCTTTTCCCAAGCTTATCTGGCGAGCCGGGTGAAGATGAATCCGATCCGACTGATGAACCTGGGACTGCCCGTATTGATGGTCGGCTATGCTTTGCTACTGTTCGCAGGCAGCATTGCGGCGCTGGTCGCGTTCCTGGGAATCTTGGGGTTAGGGCTGGGTATGGTCTCTCCCGGATTCACGGCCGGGGCCTCTTTGTCGGTTGGTCCCGAAGAACAGGGAGCGGTCGGCGGCCTGATTTCCGCCTGCCCTGCGGCTGGGTTCGTGCTAGGGCCGGTTGTGGGTACTAGCCTGTACCAGATCGATCACACTCTGCCCTATCTCTGTGCCTGTTTGCTGATGTTGCCGCTGATAATCTATGCCTGGCGGTTCGGGAGGACTGATCAGCGAAAACCCTCTAAGGATCTGCCGTGCCGCCTGGATGCATGATGTGCATGAGATGGAACTGCTCAACTTGCTTTTGTGCGATTTGGTTTCAAGAGTAAGTTCCAAAGACAGAGTGAATTCAAATTGTCGTACCTGCCGAAGAGGTCAATCTGGCGTGTGAAATATAGTGAGTTTTAGGACGATCCGCCTACCCCCTCAAAATTCCTTTGGATATATGCGAATGAATTTTGACAGGACTTTTGAGTAACGAAATGAGGAGCTTAGCAGTTATGCCGGTCACCTGTCATAACTGCTAAGTTTTGATAATCGTACCGAGTTTGTTGCATTGTTGGGCTTCCATTAAGCCGCGACCGATCCTCTCTGCCGGCATGCGAAATTTGGTGGTTCAGTATGTAAGACGATGAATGGATTACCCATGGAAACCTTGATCAGTATGATAGACATCCTCGCGCAGGAATGTTAACGGGGCATTTAGCAAGCCGCCGACCTAACTTTATCACGGTATTTCATTAGGTTACGTCTTATTTGGCTTGACTATTACGGAAGAAAGCAGTAGTGTTAGGAGTTGGCTCAGGTTGTTGTGAATGCCCTGGCTGGAACATTCACCGATTTCGATGACCCCTTCCATAGAAGCCATCCTCTTAATCTTTCAGATTTCGTCACAAGTTCTTAAACGCATTTGCGAAAAGATGCGTAGTTATCCCCTTGCCGTTCAGGCTCCACTATAGGTTATATGTCGCGCTCGCGATAATTAACTTTTCTATTATCTTGCCGCGTTAGTTCCAATATTGGATTTTCCTTATTACTCGCGAAAATGATCCACTCTACCTTTTTGACCTGTCTGGCTCCATGCACAGATTCTTTGTCGTGCTTGAGTCAGCGTTGCTTCCAGATCTGTCTGCAAGCTCGTGACGGTTATTTTCCGTTTGGGCGAAAATTGCAGTTTTTTGACCGAACATAGTTTTCTACTTACACCACCACCCCTATTTTCAAGCGATTTCAGGAGTTTTATGCATAGAGACCTTTCAAATGATGGCACCCCGGTGAGAACTGCTTTATTGTTGGCCGCCGGCATGGGGAGTCGACTCTCTCCTCTAACGGATTCGACCCCAAAATGTCTAGTCGAAGTCAATCGAATCCCCATCCTAGAAAGGCTGATGCGCTCTTTATGCGGTCATGGGTTTAAACGCCTGTTTGTCGTTACTGGCCACCTGTCAGAAGTTATCGAGGACTATCTTGGCAGCCACTATGCCGACATTGAAATCACCTATATCCATAGTCCGCTCTATAACACAACCAACAATATCTACTCATTGTGGCTAGCTGGGAAGGTCATCGATGAACCTTTTCTGTTGATTGAAAGCGATCTGGTTTTTCAGCCGAAACTCCTCACGCCGATGCTCCAACCTGATCGCGTTGCTATCTCCAAAATGCTGCCATGGATGAACGGCACCACGGTGACGCTTGATCAGCAGCACCAGCTGGAGGCCTTTTGTTTGGGGACTGCAAGCCGCAATGACGCCAGTCATTACAAGACTGTGAACATTTATAATTTCTCCCGGAAAACCTGGGAATTGATTTGGGCGCGATTGGATCAGTATATTTCCGCCGGGAAGGTGAACGGCTATTATGAGGCTGTTTTCGCCGAAATGGTCGCTGAAGGAGCCATCTCCTTTGTGCCGGTCTTCTTTGATCCCGCCCGCTGGTATGAAATCGATACCCTTGAGGATCTGAGTGCAGCGGAGACAATGTTTCCTGAGCCTTTCACGGTCAAGGTTGCTATGGACGAGAGACTGGCACCGCTTCGGGAAGCTATCAGTAATCGTTCCAGAAATGCGCTCGACAGTATAAAAGATCCGATTTCGGCAAAACCGCTACTCTCCCCATTACCCCTGACTACCGCCATTTGAGCCATCCTTTGTCGGGAATGAAATTGGCCATGGTTGCCAGTATTGCAACCTGGGGATAGACCGTTTTGAACCATTGAACTTGTCGGCTTCGACAGCTAGTAGAAAGCAAAAACAAAATATGACAGAGTTAAATACGACAAATCTTGATATTGCTGACAAAGAGCAGCAGTTTGAAGCAATTGAACGCCAGCATGGCGGCTATTGGCGACATGACTTTATCGATCATGCCTACCTCTATAATCTCTATTTTCCGCCAGAGCGTTTTTTCACGCAATTAACCAGTCAAATACATGAGCTGGTACTGAACTATCCCGTTGCGCAGAATGTTTTGGCCGGGTTAGTGAGCACCCTGATCGATCAACCGCCGGAACGGGTAGTGGTGGGCAATGGCGCGGCCGAGCTGATCAAGATCGTTTCCGGACATCTCGCTAAGAAGTTGATTGTCCCGGTGCCGTCATTCAACGAATACGCCAATGCCGCGCCGCCAGAAAGCGTGATTGAATTTGCCCTCGATGCTCCGTCCTTCCAACTGGATGTGGATAAGTTTGCGGCAGAGGCTATCCGCAACAAGGCCGATGTGGCGGTGGTAGTGTCGCCGAACAATCCAACCTCACTGCTGGTCCCCAAAGCCGATCTGATCCGCCTGCTGGACAAATTGGCCGCGCACGACTGCATGCTCATCGTCGATGAATCTTTCATCGATTTTGCCAGGGATCGTGATCTGGAAACCCTGGAAGGGGATATCGCCAAATACCCAAATCTTGCGATCTTCAAGAGCATGAGCAAGGCTTACGGTATCTGCGGTCTGCGCATCGGCTATATGCTGACGGACAACGCCCTCTTTGCCGATCGGGTCCGCCAAGGGCTGCATATCTGGAACCTCAACGGCTTTGCTGAAACCTTTCTGGTGCATGCCCCTGAATACCAGCAGGAGTTCCTTGCCAGTTGTGATCAGGTCCGGGCGGATCGAGATCAATTCTATCAGGACCTCTGCGCTATCAATGGATTTACGGTCTATCGGCCTGATGCCAATTATATTTTCTGCCGACTTCCCGATCATGCTCCTTCCGGACCCGAAGTGGCCCGCAGGCTTTTTGTTGAGCACAATATCTACATTAAGCACTGCCAGGGCAAGACGATGCCGGAATCTGACCGTTACATTCGCATTGCCAGCCGCACCCAGGCCGAAAACAAGATTGTGGCTGAGGCCTTGGGTGCGATTGTCGGTTCGGAGAAAATTTCATGAATGACTCGCCAAAAGCTCCCAGAGCCATACTTTGCTACGCGAAGGATCTGCCGAACATCTGTTCGTTGGTCGGCCTCCTTTGCGCAATATTGGGCATCTATTTCGCTTTTCTGGGCAATTTTCCGGCAGCGATGATCGGTTTGATCTGGGCGGTCTTCTTTGACTGGAGCGATGGGATTATCGCTCGCAAGATGAAAGGGCGAACCAAAGAGCAGGGGGAGTTTGGCGGCCAACTCGACTCGCTGATCGATATTGTCAGTTTCGGTATCTGTCCCGCTGTCATTCTGCTTAGTTATGGTAATTTCAGCCCCTGGTACATTCCCGGAGCCTTTATCATTGTCGCAACGGGCGTGATCCGGCTGAGCTATTTCAATGTCTTCGGCCTGGTGGATAAATCGACCTACTGGGGTTTGGCGCTCGATAACAATGTCATTATCCTGGTCTTTCTCTTCCTCTTTGACGGCCTGATCAGTCCTGTGGTTTTCGGTTCTGTTCTCTACGCTCTACTGATGGCTCTCTCCGCCCTCAACGTTGCACCGCTCAAGACCCCTAAATTTGCCGGGCGCTGGTATTACGCCATCACCGTTTACACGCTGGCGCTGACGTTGGCCTATGGCTGGAAATTGCTCTGACCCGCAGGTTCGCCAGTCATGAGCCGCAACAGTCTTCCACCATCGTTCTAACCCCGGAGTCCCAAGTGACAGATATTCAATCGATAAGAACCACTATTTCAGATAACAACGACGAACTGGTCGTTCATGCAGCCGATAATTTTTCTCAGTTTCCACGTCGTGATGCCGCAGTTACTTCAAAATGCGACCGTGCTCTGGCATCAGCACGCGCCGATGATCTGGTGGTTTTACGTGGCGAACTTGATCAGGACTATCACCGCTGGCTGCGCTCCCACAGCTTGGGAACTGATCATGTCGTTGCCTATAACATGCCCCCCTGCGGGGAGACTCTCTCGGAACTGATTGTGGCAAATCCGGAACCGGTTAAAATGAAGATCAGCGAGATCGGCAGAAAACCTGTCTATGCCCCCTGGTTTTCGACGCAAATGGAATCCGCAGCGGCCAAGGTCCTTGGAGCTTCTCTTTTCGGCGCGACCGAAGCCGATACGCTGAAACATAACGACAAGGCGACATTTAAGGCGTTGTGTCAGCGATTGAACGTTCCGGTCGTTGAAGGCGTTGCCTTTGCCATGCATCCGGACGATAGCGCCAATTTCGAGCAGATGAAGAGCCTTGTTGAAGGCTATCTGTCTGTCCGCGACACCGTCATCATCCGCGGCACTCTGGGTGAGGCTGGCATGTCGTTATACAAAACAACCGGCGATGACCTTGCCGAACTCTACCAAACCATTGCCGATAGCGGCGAAAAGGTCGTTCTCATTGAGCCCTTCCTGAATGTCAGCTCCACCCCGAATGATCAATGGGCTGTTAGTCTGGACGGGAGTATCACCCATATCGGCATGATTGAGCAGCTCTGCGAGCAGGGGATGGTGCATGTCGGCAGTCTCAAAGGACAAGGGCCTTCATCGCAGGTCATTGAGGCCATTACCTCGACATCGCTGAAACTCGTCACCGAGATGGCCGAATCGGGATATCGAGGGGTGACCGGTTTCGATTATATCGTCACCGAGGAAGGGATCTTCCCGGTTGAGAATAATGCCCGCTTTAATGGTTCTTCCTTTGTGCATATGATCCTGCATAACATTGAAGAATTGATGGGGCCTGTTCCCGTCTGGAAGTTTATTAAGATCAAGACTGCACCCTGCACCTTTATTGAATTGAGTAAACGGATTGATTCAGTCCTTTACGATGGCAGCAAATTGAATTCCGTTTTTCCTTTCAACTGCGAAGACTTATCACGTACCGGAAACTTTGCCGTGGTCCTCTTGGCCGAAGATATGGATCAGCTTCACATGCTTGAGATATCACTGAAAGAGCTGGGGGTTAAGAGGGGTTGATCTCCTGAACGGTCTGGTTTCAGGCGTATCCAATAATATCCGCAATATCAACAGCGCCAAAGCTGAGGTATGTGTAGGCTCGGTATGAACGGTTACAGACTGCCCATCGTAGGACAACTCTGCAATCGCACATATCGGCATTTTAAAAGTCAGGGTTTCACTTTTGGAAATGAATTGCCGGGAAATCTGGTTCATTTGCAAAAGTAGTAAGTTTCGTTGTGCCCCAAATCAGTAACAAATGTTGCCGGTCGATTGTAAAATGGTGGCCAAGTAGAACCAACGATAGACCCTACGCTATAAGCGAATCTGAAGTTGGTAGAATCGAAGTACGCGAGGCCTCTGCAGGTCTGGATGTCGACGCCGATTGCTAAAAAGAAGGACAGGCCATGTTCGCCCCAGATATCGTTATTTTGAATCAGGTTACTCATTACCTGGTGGAGTACCCAAAGAATGAATGTAACGTGCGAAAATTGGTCGTTGCCAGCGGAACCTGTAATGACGTTCCGTTTGAGGCAACGGCAATAAACGATCCAGATTTTTCCACTAAACTGGATCTGTTTCGTGGCGATGGCGGGCGATTTTCAAAGCTGGAATTTCAATCAGTTCAAAGAAAGATCAAGATGGCAAAGCCGATGGAAACATTTGATCGGCGGGGTGATCTTGAAGCTAAGGGATATGAGTTCTTTTATGGTCAGATGTGTGAAAAGTATTTTGGCAAGAAGGTCTACCTGCGGGTTCCGTTTAACCGTAAAGACGAAGCGAAGAACCTTGGTGCCGAATGGGACAGTGCGGTAAAGAAGTGGTTTTGCTTCTCCTCTTCTCCCGATCTTCGACGGATAGAGGAATACTTCTGCCG
>JADFVC010000014.1 GCA_015222355.1 Chloroflexota bacterium
CTTCTACACGGCTATTACCTTTAACCCGGTTAACGTGGCAGAAAATATCAAAAATCAGGGTGGTTTTGTTCCTGGTATTCGCCCGGGTAAAGAAACGGCAGATTATTTGGATACCGTGCTCGGTCGTTTGACCTTCGTTGGTGCTATCTATGTGTCTGTTGTTTGCGTGTTGCCGACTCTGTTGATCAATCAGTTGAATGTCCCCTTCTTTTTCGGTGGAACATCGCTGTTGATTGTCGTTGGCGTCGGTATGGACACGGCTGCACAGATCGAGGCGCACCTGATTTCAAGATCCTATGAAGGATTTATGAAGGGTGTGACCTTGAAAGGTCGACACGGTTAGGAATTAGGATAATGAAGCTGGTTTTGCTTGGCCCTCCCGGTGCCGGTAAAGGAACTCAAGCGGCAATGTTGGTTGCAGAGTTTGACATTCCTCAGATTTCGACTGGGGACATGTTGCGTGCTGCTGTGCGTGATCAATCGCCGATGGGGATCAAGGCCAAAGAATATATGGACGCCGGTGGACTGGTTCCGGATGCTGTTGTCGTCGGAATTGTTTGTGAACGACTGCAGCAAGCTGACTGTCAGGGTGGGTTTATTCTTGACGGTTTTCCGCGCACGGTACAGCAAGCCGATGCGTTAAAGCAGACCTTGTCGGATATGAACATGCAGCTGGATTCGGTTATTTCTCTGGAAGTTAATACGGAGTCTCTCGTTGAGCGTTTGATCGGACGGCGGACTTGTGGCACCTGCGGTAAAGGCTTCCACCTGAAATTTGATCCGCCTGGTTCTGATGGTCGCTGTAGTGTTTGTGGTGGCGAGTTGGTTCACCGTGATGATGATCAGGAGGCAACCATCCGTAACCGGATGGATGTCTACCATCAGCAGACCGCTCCTCTTGAGGATTACTATCGTCAGGACGGCTTGCTGCAGGCGATCAACGGCATGGATGAAATTGTCACAGTACAGCAGAAGATAGTTTCTGCTCTGCAGGCTGGTTAAGTTGATAATCCTCAAGTCTCAGTCTGAACTTGAGAAGATGCGTAAAGCTGGGAGGATGGTCGCTGAAGTCCTCCAGTTGCTCCGCGAACGCATTCGGCCGGGGGTTACAACTCTGGAGCTGAATCGGTTAGCGGAGGATAGATGTGAAAAATGGAAGGCACGCCCGGCCTTTAAGGGTTATGGCGGCTTTCCTTTTACTATTTGTGCTTCCCCGAATGATCGGGTCGTACATGGTTTCCCGAATCAGCAACCGCTGCAGGAGGGAGACATCATAAGTATCGATTTCGGTTTAGTTACTGATGGTTTTTATGGTGATTCTGCCGTCACGATACCGGTTGGTGAAATAAACAAAACAACGCAGCGTTTGTTGGATGTCACCAAGGAGTCGCTCGAACTCGGCATAGCGGCTGCTCAGCCGGGCGGACGACTCTCTGACATATCTCATGCAGTGCAAAGTCGTGTTGAATGTGATCATTTCAGTGTTGTTCGGGAGTTTGTCGGCCACGGAATCGGCCGCCAATTGCATGAGGATCCACAGATTCCAAATTACGGTCCGCCGGCACGGGGGCCGATTCTTAAAGTCGGGATGACCATGGCGATTGAGCCGATGGTCAATATCGGCTTGCCTGCTGTCAAGGTGTTGCAGGATGGTTGGACTGCGGTCACTATAGATGGCTGCTATTCAGCACATTTTGAACATACGATAGCAATCACAGAAAACGGGCCGGAAATATTAACCCGTTTGGATCATTAAAAATTTGAGCGATAAAATCGATCAACAGAGATATCAGTAGAAAAGGATCTCAAGATGAAGGTTAGAGCTTCAGTGAAAAAAATCTGCGATAAGTGCAAGGTCGTCAAACGCAAAGGCGTTATCCGGATCATCTGCGAGAATCCCAAACACAAGCAAAGACAGGGATAAGGCCCTAGGAGGAAAAGACATTGGCACGTATTGCTGGAGTCGACTTGCCGCGCAACAAGCGCATAGAAGTGGCCATGACCTACATTTATGGTATTGGTCGTATGACGTCTCAGGACATTCTCTCCCAGGCTGGTGTTGATTTTAATACCCGCACTGATGATTTAACAGAATCAGAACTGGCGAAGATCCGTGAAACTATCGGCCAAAATTGTCGTGTTGAAGGTGACCTTCGTCGCGAACTTACGATGAACATCAAACGGTTGATGGATCTGGGTTGCTATCGTGGCCTGCGTCATCGTAAAGGGTTGCCTGTGCGAGGTCAGAATACCAAAAACAATTCACGGACTCGTAAGGGACCGAAGAAGACCGTTGCCGGTAAGAAGAAATAAGGCGGAGTTATCATGGCTAAGTCAGGTAAAAAGGTTACTCGTAAAAAGGTTGAAAAGAAGAATATCGCCAAAGGTGTGGCGCATATTCAGTCCACCTTTAACAATACTATTATAACCATCTGTGATCCGGTAGGTAATGTAATCGCCTGGTCGACATCAGGTGCAAAAGGGTTTAAAGGCTCCCGGAAAAGTACCCCGTTTGCCGCCCAGATGGCAGCAGAGGAAGCTGCTACCAAGGCAATGGAACATGGGATGCGTTCGGTTGAGGCTTACGTCAAAGGTCCCGGCAGCGGACGTGAGTCGGCTTTGCGTGCACTTGCTCTGGCTGGTTTGACAGTAACAATGATCAAGGACGTGACGCCGATTCCTCATAATGGTTGCCGTCCGCCCAAGCGTCGTCGCGTTTAAGCGTTAAGGAGGATAAAGTTGTCTAGGTATTCAGGACCTGTCTGCCGTCAGTGCAGAAGAGAAAATTGTAAACTGTTCCTCAAGGGGGACAGATGCTATACCGATAAATGTGCCGTTGAGCGTCGCAACTATGCTCCGGGACAACATGGCCAGCGACGTACCAAGGTTTCTGACTATGGTGTTCAGTTGCGTGAAAAGCAAAAGGTTAAACGGACTTACGGCTTGCAGGAGAAGCAATTCCGCCTCTATTTCGAGAAGGCTGACCGTATGAAAGGCGTCACCGGCGAAAATCTGCTGATGCTTCTCGAGCGACGCCTTGACAGTATTGTCTATCGACTTGGTTTTGCCGTATCTCGTGCTCAAGCCAGAACCCTGGTTCGTCATGGCCACTTTCAGGTCAATAGCTGTAAGGTTGACATTCCGTCTTATCTGGTACGTCCGGATGATGTTATCAGCCTGCGCGAGAAGAGCCGTGAAGTTACCTGCATCAATGAGTCTCTCGACAGTGTTATGCGGCGTGGTGTGCCTTCGTGGGTGGAACTTGATCGTGACGCGTATAAAGGTACGATTAAGGCTCTGCCGGTACGAAGCGAGTTGACAACACCTGAGTTCCAAGAGCAGTTGATTGTCGAGCTTTACTCCAAGTAATTGATAGCCTCGTCAGGGAAGCTTGAGAGGGAGAATCTATATATGTACAAAAACTGGAGAGACCTGATCAAACCAAAGCGTCTCGAAGCGACTGAGCTGACCGAAAATTACGGCAAATTTGTTGCTGAACCTTTCGAGCGTGGGTTCGGTACAACTCTCGGTAACTCATTGCGCCGTATCCTGCTGTCGTCGCTGCAGGGAGCGGCAATTACTTCGGTACGGATTAAAAATGTTCATCACGAGTTCTCCAGTGTCGTCGGTTTGACTGAGGATGTGACAGATATCATCCTAAATCTTAAGGGCGTCAAGGTCCGTTTGCATGGTCACGATCCGCGCAATGTCAGGATTGTTAAAAAAGGTTCCGGGGTCATCAAGGCCGGTGACATTATTACTGACAATAACGTAGAAATTCTCAATCCTGATCATCATATTGCCACTTGCGGCGATGAGACCGATCTCGAAATTGATATGGCCGTTGCCATGGGCAAAGGTTATGTTTCTGCGGAAAAAAATCGTGATGAGAACGCTCCAGTCGGGACTATTCCAATCGACGCAATCTTTACACCGATTGTCAAAGTCAATTTTAATGTCTCAAATGCACGTGTTGGGCAGATCACAGATTATGATAAATTGACTCTTGAGGTTGCAACAGATAGTAGCGTTAATCCGGATGATGCGGTTGCCTACTCTGCAAAGATTCTCAAGGAGCAACTGCAGATTTTCATCAATTTTGATGAAACAGAAGAGCCGGTTCCTCAAGAAGAGGAAGGTGAGAAGCAGAAGATTAACGAAAATTTATATCGTTCTGTTGAAGAGCTTGAACTGTCAGTTCGCAGTGCTAACTGCTTGAAAAACGCCCAAATCAACCGGATTGGCGAATTGGTTCAGAAGACTGAAGCCGAAATGCTGAAAACTCAGAATTTCGGTCGCAAGTCGCTGAACGAAATTAAGGATATTCTCGCTGAAATGGGCCTGAGTCTTGGGATGAGTTTGGAAAACTTCCCTGATCCTGAGTACCTGAAAATGATTCAAAAAGGACAGGACGACGAGTAGCTCCTGTGAAGTATAGAAAGGAACCAAAGTAATGCGTCACAATAAATCCGGCAGAAGTCTCGGCCGTAAACCAGATCATCGCCAGCATATGATGCGCAATATGGTCACTTCTTTTTTTGAGCATGAAAAAATTACGACGACCGATACTCGCGCAAAAGAGTTGCGTAAATTGGTGGACAAGATGATTACGCTTGGCAAGCGCGGTGATCTGCACGCTCGTCGTCAGGCTTTACAAGTTATTCGTGTTCCAAAGGTCGTCGGTAAGCTTTTTGAGCTGATTGCCCCACGATATCAACAACGTCCCGGCGGCTACACTCGGATCATCAAGCTAGCGAATCGCCAGGGTGATAATGCACCGATGGTCATTATTGAGCTGGTCGAAGAGGAGTTTACCGCTAAGGTTAAAAAGCCTGCTCCGGTTGCAGAAGTTGTCGCTGAACCTGTTGCAGAATCTGCAGAGACAACTGAAACAACTGAAGAAACCGTTAAGGAAGAAAAAAACGAAGGCTGATGATTCCTGGATAATTAGTTTACAAGGGGCAAGGAGTTTTCTCCTTGCCCCTTGTTGTTTTTTGCCTTCATAGGTCAATTGACTCCATGGTTTGTGAGTGTTACTTTCGCAAACATTGATTTATATATCGTGATCTTGATTCTTTAGGTTCGCCTGGGAGGTTCTGATGCATGAACAAAAGATGCAGTTATTACAAGGAACCGTCAGTAAGTTGTTGCGTCGTGGCGCAACAACAAATCTGAAAAAAGCCCTTGGCAAAATTCACCCTGCCGATATTGCCCACCTTTTTCGTTATTTCAGCCTGAAAGATCAGAAAACACTGCTGGGCCTGATTCCAGAGAAAGAACAGGCTGCCGATGTGTTGTCTGAGATAGAGCCGGATGCTCAGTTCAAACTTGCGGAACTGCTGGATAAGGAATTTCTTATCTCGATTGTCCAGCAGATGGCTGATGATGATGGGGCTGAGCTGATCCGAAATCTGCCCGAGGAACTCGCCGAAGAAATTCTTGATGCACTGCATGGTGATCAGTCTGAGGACGTCGAGCAGCTGCTTGGTTATGGTGAAGACACGGCTGGTGGCATCATGTCGACCGATGTCCTATCGCTTGACCAGGAAATGACCGTCAAGCAAGCGATAGAAATCTTGCAGGATGCCAGTGATTACGAGATGGTTTTCTATCTCTACGTGGTCGATGATCACAACCACTTGGTTGGTGTGTTGTCGTTGCGGCAATTGTTGACGGTCTCTCCGTCAACCCATCTGCGTGATCTCATGACGACCGATGTCTTGCGGGTTCGTACAGATATGGATCAGGAAGAGGTCGCTGATCTGGTTGCAAAATACAATATTCTGGCTATCCCGGTTGTTGATGAGCATGGTAAATTAGTAGGTCTGATAACCGTCGATGATGTCATTGATGTTATGCGCGACGAAGCAACCGAAGATATCCTGCGGATGGCGGGAACCAGCGAGGAGGAATTGCTCTACGGTTACAAATCTTTTCATGTCGCTCGCTTACGTTTGCCCTGGCTCCTGACGACCCTGGTTGGTGGCGTGGTGACAGGGTCGCTGATGTGGTTCTATAAGGCAACTCTTGAACAGGCAATTATGTTGATTTCCTTCATCCCCGTTATTACCGGTATGGGGGGGAATGTCGGTGGGCAGACATCAACAATCATCGTCCGTGGTTTTGCCACCGGCCGGATCGATTATTCCATGTTGCGACAGATTTTTCTGAAAGAACTGCGGGTCGGGTTGATCATGGGCTCAGTTTGCGGTTTGACCATTGCCGCAGTTGCGTTCTTCTGGCACCAGAACCTTTATCTTGGCCTGGTGGTCGGTATTGCCATGGCTGTTGCGATTTCTGTCGCTGCCTGTATGGGGGTGCTGGTCACGGTCTTTTTTAAAAAGGTCGGGATTGATCCCGCGATTGCCTCCAGCCCTTTTGTTCAGACGGTTAATGATATCACTGGCATTCTGATCTATTTCAGCACCGCAACCCTCTTTATTCATCATCTTATCTAGGCGGCCAGATGGCTGGTCTGACACACTCTTGCGAAGCTTTGGTCCTGCGGCATGTAGCTTACGGCGAGGCGGACAGGATTGTCTCTTTACTGACTGCAGAATTCGGTCTGCAAAAAGGTTTTGCCAAATCTGCCCGAAAAAGCCGTAAACGTTTTGGACCCAATCTGGAACCTTTTACCCAGCTGATTATATATTGGCGCGAAGGGCGTGGACAATTTTGGTCGTTACAGGACACCGAATTGCTCAACTCCCGAAACGGTCTGCGCAGCGAATTACGACGACTTGCTTTGGCCAGTTATGGCGTGGAACTGGTTGAGTTGCTGGTGGAGGAAGGGCAGCCGCAGCCGGAAATTTTTGAACTGCTCTGTGCTTTTCTCGATTATCTTAATGACGGTGGTGATGGTGATAGCGGTCGCCTGTTACTGGAACTGCGACTGGTTTATTTGCTCGGTTACATCCCTCATTTACTCCATTGTAGTGAATGTCTGAGGATTTTTGCCGACGAACCGATCAGGTTTGCCGCTGACCGTGGTGGCAGTCTATGCTTGCAATGTGCCCGTGGTGCAGGGATCTCTGTCGCGCTGGGAACCCTCGGTTCCCTGGCACGGACTCTTAAAGTATCTCACCGGCGGTTTGCTGGTTTTCGCTTTGGCCAACTGACACTGCGCGAAGGTGAGGCGATTCTTTCCCAAGTGTTGAACAGTGTTTTGCCGCGTGAACCGAAAGCCCTTAAGTTTCTATAAACGTCAACGTTGTCCGGTCAGATCCTTGCTCGATATCGCCTTCGCTTAATTGTGCAGCTCCGCAGCAATTCCACTGAGCGCTTCAACGGAACCGCTGGCGAAGGAGAGATGTGGTTTGCCGATCTGCGCTTCGCGTGGATTGATGCGTAACACCCGTGCCTGATGACGTTGGCCGAGGCGTTCAGATAAATTGCGGATGGTTGGGA
>JADFVC010000089.1 GCA_015222355.1 Chloroflexota bacterium
ATCCCTGGGGCTTGACTGTCGCCATCCGGGCGACAGACACCCTTTCCATGGGCATCACCAGCACATCTTGCTGAACAGTTACATTCGTTTTTCCTTTCTTGGTGTCCTTGGCGTCTTGGTGGCGAAAGCGGTTTCAGCTTTTCGGTTCTGTCATCGAAGTTGGATCGAGTAGTTTATTCAGGACTTCGGCAGCAACCCCATCTTCCAGCGCCAGTTCTCTTAATGTTCGGCCGGTTTTGTGGGCCTGCTTGGCCAGGTCGCCGGCGCGATCGTAACCGATTTCCGGAACCAGGGCGGTGACCAGGGCCAGGCTCTGTTCCAGCAGATCGGTACAACGTTTTTCATCGGCCTGCAGACCGGTCAGACATTTTTCATCGAAGGCCAGGATGCCGTTGCTGAGGAGTTCGATACTCTGCAAAATGTTATGGGCCATGACCGGCATCATCACGTTCAGTTCGAAATTCCCCGATAGCCCGCAGAGGGCAACAGTGGCATCGTTGCCGACCACCTGGGCACAGACCTGCATCAGTGATTCAGCCATCACCGGGTTAATTTTTCCCGGCATGATCGAACTGCCCGGTTGCACTGCCGGGAGGATCAACTCACCGATGCCGCACCTCGGTCCGCTGGCCAGAAAACGGATGTCGTTGGCAACCTTGAACAGGCTGACCGCACAGTCTTTGAGGCTGCTGCTGGTGCCGACCAGGGCATCCTTGGCGCCCTGTGCTTCAAAGTGATTGTTCGCTTCTCTGAATGGCAGGCGGGTTTCGCGGGCGATGGCGGCGATGGTTTTGGCGGCAAATTCCGGGTGAGTGTTGATGCCGGTGCCGACGGCAGTGCCGCCGAGGGGCAGTTCGTAGAGGCCACTAGAGTTGACGGAGGGCCTTTCATGGGTCAGTTCCACCTGCCGGGCGTAGCCGGAAAAAACCTGCCCCAGCTTGATTGGGGTGGCATCCTGCAGGTGGGTGCGGCCGATTTTCAGGATGTCTTTGAACTCTTCGGTCTTTTCCGCCAGGCCTTGCAGTAGTTGCTCCAGGGCTGGGAGCAGTTGTTTATGCAGTTGTTCGGCACAGGCAAGATGGATGGCGCTGGGGAAGACATCATTACTCGACTGGCCGAGGTTGACCTGATCGTTGGGATGGATCGCCTTGCTGCCGATCGGCTGGCCGAGCAGGCGGGCGGCGCGGTTGGCGATCACCTCGTTGGCGTTCATGTTGCTGCTGGTCCCGGAGCCGGTTTGGAAAATGTCGACCGGAAAATGCGCGTCAAGCTGCCCCTCGATCACTTCGGTTGCGGCGCGCATGATGGCGTCAGCCGCCTCGGCGGACAGTAGTCCGAGTTCCCGATTGGCCTGTGCCGCGTGTTTTTTGATCCGGCCGAGAGCACGGATCATCGGTTGCTGCAGGGGGATGCCGGAAATCGGAAAATTGTCGACAGCACGGGCCGTCTGCGCACCGTAGAGGGCATCTTCCGGAATCTGCATCTCGCCTAAAGAGTCTTGTTCGATACGGTATCCATCCATGGGAAGTCCTTTTTGATTTTAAGCTCGGAAGTCGGAATCTACTTCTTTAGAATAGCGTGCTTGGCGCCACTGTCAAAGCGACTTTCTTTCCCGCTGGCCATCAGCTATGATGCCCGCCATGGATAGCTTTGCTTTATTGCTGATCGTTTTCTCCGCGCTGATGCATGCGCTTTGGAATCTGCTGGTGAAGCAGAGCCGCGATAAGACCATCTTTATCTGGTGGATGTTTGTCTGTTCCTGGAGCATGATGAGCGTTTTCATGTTCGGTTCCGGGAGCGGTTTACCTGAACTTTCCTTCCGCTTCTTGTCGCTGGCAGCCTCGGCGGCGGTCTGCTTTGTTTTCTATCACTGGTTCACCGGTGTCGCCTACCGTGAAGGGGACCTGTCGATCACTTACCCCCTGGCGCAGACGGCCATGTTATACGTACCGATCTGGGGGGTGTTGCTGCTTGGTGAGAGTCTGTCCCCGGTGGGCGTGGCGGGAATCCTGCTGATCGTTGCGGGGGCCTATTGTATCCAGTTGCGCAGGTTGTCTGCGGATGAAATTCTGCGCCCCTTTTCGCAGCTCGGCAACCGTTCGGTACAGGCCGCCCTGCTGGCCGGTTTTGTCTACTCGATCGGTGCGATTATCGACAAGACCGGGGTGGATAACTATTCCGCGTATCATTTTACCTACGTGCTGGTCTTCTTCATGCTCGGCTTTATGAGCCTGAACCTGTTGCGTTCCCGCTATCGAGGGAGGATTCTGGAGGAGTGGCGGCAGAGTCGCAAGCTGGTGCTCTGGTCGGGGCCGGTGATGCTCGCCTCCTTTCTTTCGTTCCGCTTCGGACTGCAATTATCGCCGGTCAGTTATGCGGTGCCGGTCCGGCAGGTCAGCCTGTTGATCGGCGTCTTGATCGGACTGCTGTTTCTCGGTGAATCCTGTGGACGGATTCGGCTGGCCTCATCGGGGCTGATTCTGGCCGGAGTGGTGTTAGTCTGGCTTGGCTAACGGGTAAATGGCCTTTTGGGTTATCTACTTCGCTCCGGTAAATTTATTACGAAAGCGAATATTGGCCACAGACCCACACGGACAGGGGCGGACGTAAAACCTGAACTCAGAAAAATTTACAATCATCCTCGCGCTCGTTCGCTTTGCTCACTCAAGCCGCAAAGACGCAAAAAAAGCTTGCCTATTGGTTTTTAACCTTGGCGACTTTGCGGCTTTGTGCGAAACAAGATTTTGTTTTTGTTCCGCAGTTGTCTGTGTATGTCTGTGGCAAAAAAAGGCTTCTGTTTTCGTTTTTCAATCGACCAATCAGAGCCCAACTTGAGTAAAGTGGATAATCAAGAATGCTCTTTTTGATCAGCCTGCGGATGCTATAGGAGAATCTTTATGAAAAATATAGCTAACTTTCTATTTGAGGTCGGCATGCTCAAGCGCACGCCGCGGACCGGTTTTCAGTTTCTTGGATCCGGGGCAGAATCGGTGGCCGAGCATAGTTTTCGCGCCGCGATGATCGGTTACACTCTGGCGCAAATGGATGGCCGGGCGGATGTCGGCCGGGTGTTGCAGCTCTGCCTGTTTCACGATATCCCCGAGGCCCGGATCGGCGATCTGAATTACGTCAACAAGAAATACGTCAAGCCGGACGAGGAGAAAGCGGTCGAGGATCTGGCCCGGCAATTGCCCTTCGGAGATGACTATCGCAGCACCCTTCTGGAGTTCATGGCCAAGGAAACTCACGAAGCGAAACTGGCCCATGATGCCGACCAGCTGGAGATGGTGCTGTCGCTGTAAGAGTACAAGGATCTCGGCAATCGTTACGCCGATGAGTGGTACCCGTTTTCACTGCAGCGCTTGCAGACCGAGGTGGCGAAGCAACTGGCGGAGACGATCTGGGAAACGGACTCGTCGAAATGGTGGTTTGATGATGATCATGAATGGTGGGTCAAGGGTGGTAGCGAGTGAGAGCTGCACGGCATCTGCAAGGCACATCTCTCACTCGTCATAAGTCCAATTTGTAAGTCCGCAATTCTTGACCCTTTCGAGTAGAAGTGTTATCAACTTCTGTCCGATTGATAAGGTTGTTTAAAGGAGAAATCATG
>JADFVC010000090.1 GCA_015222355.1 Chloroflexota bacterium
CTGTCCAGAACGCCTTTTGTACCGCCGGATAATAACGAGCGGGATGCCCGGTGTCAGGAGGTCTTTCTGCTGCAGACCAGTGGCTTGGCAAAACGATTACGGCATACCGGGTCCAGGCAAGCTGTCATCGGACTTTCCGGGGGACTCGATTCGACTCTGGCACTGCTGGTGACGGTCAAGGTGTTTGACCGGCTCGGTTTGGATCGGAAAGGAATCGTTGCCCTGACCATGCCCGGTTTCGGGACGACTGAGCGAACCCGCGGCAATGCCGAGGAACTCGCGGGCTTGCTTGGAATTGAACTACGCGTGGTGCCGATTGATGCCGCAGTGTTGCAGCATTTTGCAGATATCGGTCACGATGAGACCCAGCACGACATCACCTACGAAAACAGCCAGGCCCGTGAAAGAACACAGATTCTTATGGATGTTGCCAATCAGGTCGGCGGCCTGGTGATCGGCACCGGCGATCTGTCGGAGCTGGCCCTCGGCTGGTGTACTTACAACGGTGACCACATGTCTATGTACGCGGTTAATTGTGGGGTGCCGAAAACCCTGGTTCGTTACCTGGTGGATTGGTGCGCTAAGGTTGAATTCAGTGATCGGATCTCGCAGGTTTTGGCGGATGTCTGCGCCACTCCGGTTTCTCCGGAACTTTTACCGCCCGATGTCGACGGGAATATCGGTCAGCTCACAGAGAAGGTAGTCGGCCCTTACGAACTGCATGATTTTTTCCTTTACCAGGTGGTGCGGATGCATTTCCCCCCGCAGAAGGTGCTGATGCTCGCCGAACAGGCTTTTGATGATCTGCCGCGTGAAGAATTGATCCATTGGTTGTGCCAGTTCTACCGGCGTTTTTTCTCCCAGCAGTTCAAGCGTTCCTGTCTGCCGGATGGGCCAAAAGTGGGAACGGTGGCCTTGTCACCGCGCGGTGACTGGCGGATGCCGAGTGATGCTGCAGTTGATCTCTGGCTTCAGGACTTGGAGTCGCTGGAGTGAGCGGCATCCTCTACGTGGTTGCGACGCCGATCGGCAATCTGGAGGATATGACCTATCGTGCCGTGCGGATTCTACAGGAGGTGGCGCTGATCGCTGCCGAAGACACCCGCCACAGTCGTAAATTGCTTGAGCACTATGCGATTAAAACATCCCTGATTTCCTACCATGAACATAATGAAGAGCAGCGTGCCGCACAACTGATCGGGAAATTGCAGGCTGGAGAATCGCTGGCGCTGATTAGTGATGCCGGAACTCCCTGTGTCGCCGATCCCGGCTACCGGCTGGTGTCACAATGCCGTCGGGTGGATATTCAGGTTGCGGCAGTACCGGGACCCTCGGCGCTGATCGCGGCACTCTCGATATCCGGTCTGCCGACCGACGCTTTTCGCTTTGTTGGTTTCCTGCCGGCTAAGGCACACGGTCGTCAGCAAATGATGGCACAATTCAAGGATGAGCAGCAGACAGTTGCTTGCTACGAGGCGCCCCATCGTTTACAGTCCGCACTTCGGGATATTGTCGAAATCTGCGGCGGGGATCGGCAACTCGCCGTGGCCAGGGAATTGACCAAGCGTCATGAAGAGCTGTTCAGCGGCACGGCTGCCGAGGCGGTTGAGTATTACGCCGGAAAACGCGTGAAGGGTGAGCTGGTACTGTTACTTTCCCCCGCGCCAAAACGCACGCCGGAAGGAAGCGTCAAGGAGGCTTTGGCGCGACTACACGCCGAGACTGACCTGCGCTGGAAAGAGATCGTCAAACAGGTGGCCAAAGAGTTCGGCCTGCCCGGCAGCGAGGTTTATAAAGAGTCGCTGGAACTGCGCGATTCTCGATAAATAGACAGGCCATCAACAGATCCTGAAATCGGTAAACTCGCCGGTGGTGGTTTTCCATTCCAGTTGCACATCCACGACTAGAGCCAGTTCCGGGCCGTTGCGACACCAGGCGACGACCGCTCGGACGGCGTTCTCTTCCCCCTCGAAAACCGCCTCGACAGAGCGGTCCGGGTTGTTCCTGACCCAGCCTTTGACAGCATATTTTTCTGCCTTCTGCAAGGTGTTCTGGCGAAACCAGACCCCTTGAACCCGGCCGGTGACGCGAACCTCGGCCCTGACCTGCGGCATGACTATTCTCCCTGTTCGATGAGAGCGAGGAATTCCTCTTCGTTTAAAACTCTTATTCCCAGTTGTTCCGCCTTTGCCAGTTTGCTGCCAGCTGCCGGACCGGCGACAACATAGTCGGTCTTTTTGCTGACCGAACCGCTGGCGCGTCCTCCCTGGGCTTCGACCAAAGCTTCACCTTGTTTGCGACTGAAACGTTCCAGGGCCCCGGTGAAGACAAAAATTTTCCCCGACAGTTTGTTGCCGCGCGGTTGCTCGCCCGCTAACGGTGTAACGCCCGCTTGCTGAAGCTGGTTAAGAATTTCTCGATTATTCCGGTCGGCAAAAAAACGGAGCACACTCTCGGCGACCTGAGGCCCGATCTCATGGATTGCCAGTAACTGTTCCCGGTCGGTTGCGGCCAGTGCATCGGTAGATCCAAACTGACGGCTGAGAACCTTGGCCAGATGACTGCCGACATGGCGGATGCCGAGGGCGAAGAGGAATCGCTCCAGGGGACGTTGCTTGCTGGCCTCTATCGCTGTCAGCAGCTTGTCGGCCAGTTTGTCACCCATCCGCTCGAACTGGAACAGATCCTCGCGGGTCAGCCGATAGAGATCGGCGACGCTTTTAACTAGTCCCAGGCGCAGCAGTTGGTCGATCAGCCGGTCGCCGAGCCCTTCGATATCCATGGCGTTGCGGCCGCAGAAATGTTTCAGGGATTCCTTCAGCTGAGCCGGACAACTCAAGCCCTGGCAGCGGGGGACCACTTCGCCTGTTTCACGGGTCACAGGGGAACCACAGGCTGGGCACACGGTTGGCTCCGGGATCTCCTGCTCGCTGCCGTCACGTTTTTCTGTGAGGATTTTGACGATATCGGGGATGACGTCACCGGCTCGTTCGACCACCACCGTATCGCCGATGCGGATGCCGAGCCGGGTGATTTCCTCCCAATTGTGGAGGCTGGCGCTGGAGACGGTGACGCCGCTGACATTGACCGGTCGCAGATTGGCAACCGGGGTGATGGCCCCGGTCCGGCCGACCTGGTAGCGGACCGATTCGAGCACCGTTTGCTCCTGACGTGGCGGGAACTTACAGGCGATCGCCCAGCGCGGGGCGCGGCTCTTCTCCCCCAACTCCTGCTGCAGATTGCGACTGTTAACCTTGACCACCATGCCGTCGATCTCATAGGGGAGCCGGTCGCGCAGTTCGAGTAGCTCATTGTAGCGGGCGATAACCTCTTCAATATTACTGGCGACGCGGACTGTCTCCAGATTGGCTTTAAGTCCCCAGCGCCGCAGAGATTCGAGCAGTTGATAGTGGCTTTCCGGTGCGCTGCCGGAGATCTTGCCGATACCGTAACAGCTGATCGTCAAGGGACGGCCGGCGGTCAGTTTCGGGTCGAGTTGCCGCAGGCTGCCGGCGGTGACGTTGCGCGGGTTGGCGAAGGAGGTCTCCCCCTCTTCGCGGCGTTGCTGATTGAGACGGCGGAAGCCCTCAAGCTCCATGTAAATTTCGCCACGGACTTCGAGCTGCGTGGGATATTCATCCTGCAGGCGTAGCGGGATAGCGCCGATGGTGCGAACGTTCTGGGTAATCTCTTCGCCGGTCGTGCCGTCGCCACGGGTGGCCCCGCGGACCAGCAGGCCATTTTCATAGGTCAGGGCCACGGCCACGCCGTCAAGTTTCATTTCACAGAGATATTCAATACTCTCGTCTGTTGAAAGAAAGCGTTTTATCTGATCGTCAAAGTCACGAAGCTCTTTCTCGTCGACGATAAACTCATCGTTTTCATTTTTTTTATAAGGGAACCGGTTGTCCAATGACAGCATCGGGCGGGCGTGGGTCGCCGAGGGGAAACTGTCGAGCGGTGTGTTGCCGATGCGCTGGGAAGGCGAATCGGGAGTGATCAGCGCTGGAAACGCCTCTTCCAGCTGGAGCAGGCGTTGCAGCAATCGATC
>JADFVC010000091.1 GCA_015222355.1 Chloroflexota bacterium
AAGCCGGGACAGCCCCCGATGGTACTGGGGACAGTCCCGACTTTACTCCCAGCGTACAAAAGCCCTTAAACTAGCGCCATTCCGGGCAGCACCAATTGTTTTTACACGCTCCATATATTCAAATAACCATATCCATGATAAGCTTTACCGGTAAGTAGGCACTATCACTCAAAACAGCGTCGTGAGTCGTCGCACAAAGCTCACAATTCTAAGAAAGAGCAGGTGATTTATGTCTGTCGTTGTTGCGAAACAATTGGTTAAAACCTACGTCACCGGTGATATCAAGGTCGAAGCGATTCGCGGGGTCGATTTCTCCATTGAACCGGCCTCCTTTGTTTCCTTTATCGGCCCTTCAGGGAGCGGTAAAACGACATTGCTGAACATGATCGGGTGTCTCGATCCGCCGACGGCGGGGCAACTTCAGGTTGTCGGACAGGATATTGCCAGTCTGAATCGCCAGGATGCGGCCCGTTTTCGCGGTGAACATATCGGCTTTGTGTTCCAGGATTTCAACCTGATTCCGGTATTAACCGTCTTTGAAAATATCGAATATCCATTACAGATGGTGCAAAACTGGCCCGGGGAACAACGTAAAAAACGGGTTCAGGAGCTGCTGGATGCGGTCGGCATGGGGGACCAGGGGAATAAGTATCCCCGTCAGATCTCCGGTGGACAGAAACAGCGGGTTGCCGTGGCGAGAGCCCTGGTCACTAATGCCAAGCTGGTTCTGGCTGACGAACCCACTGCCAATCTGGATCGTGAAACAGCCAATCAGATTATCGATCTGATGAAGCAGATGCGCGATGAGTTCAAGACCACTTTTGTTTTTTCCACTCACGATCAGCGGATTGTCGATAACGTTGAAATCACCTTTACGCTGGAAGATGGAATCTTGCTCAGGCAGGAGAAGGTTGGTGGAGGTCATCATGCTTAATATTTTTAAACTTGCTTCCCGAAACCTGTTCCGCTACAAACGGCGCACCCTGCTGACGTCCATGCTGATTACTCTGGGGGTGGTAGCAGTGCTGCTGTTTATCTCCGTCTCCGGCTCTTTCAAGGCATTGATGGTTGGACAGATTACCGATTCAATGCTTGGCCATATCCAGATTCACAAAAAAGGCTACCTGGCGTCTATTGACAGTTTGCCCTTGAATCGCAATCTGACCGGCAAGCAACTCGATAAAGTTGTGCAGGTTCTGGCCGAGGAAGCTGCTGTGGAAGCCTATTCCATGCGCATCAAGCTGGGGGCAATGTTCAGTAATTTCACCGAGACCACCAACATCCGCTTAAACGCTGTAACCCCGATGGATGAAATCAAGGCTGCGCCCTTACTGATCGACCGGGTTCTGGAAGGAAAAAAAGAGGGCCTGCTCGAACCGGGTGAGATCCTGATTCCGGAACTGATTGCCAAAGGGATGAAGGTCAAGGTTGGTGACGGGATTGTCCTGGTGGCCAACAACAAGGATGGTTCGGTTAATGGCCAGAATTTTATGGTGCGCGGAATTCTGGAAGGCATCTCCGGGCCGGGCGGCCGCGACGGGATGATCCATATCGACGATGCCACATCCCTGCTCAGGATCGGCGCTGCCGAGGTCAGTGAAATTGCTGTCCGCCTGAAGGATATAGATCAGCTACCCGCAGTCTTTGCCAGCCTGCAGGAAAAACTGGGGTCGATGAAAAACCAGCAGGGGCTGCCGGTTTTCGAGGTGCATACCTGGGAGAGCATCTCCCCCTTCTTCAATATCGCCAAAATGATCGACCTGATGACCTTCTTCATCAAGATCATGCTGGTGGCCATCGTGCTGGTCAGTATCATGAACGTGATGATCATGGCCGTCTATGAACGGATCAACGAGATCGGCACAATCTCGGCCATTGGGACGTTACCGAATAAAATCCTCGGACTCTTTGTTGTTGAAGGCTTTCTGATGGGGGTTCTGGGAACCGCTGTCGGGACGGTCATCAGCTTGA
>JADFVC010000092.1 GCA_015222355.1 Chloroflexota bacterium
CGGTTTTCCGATTGAGGAATCGCTGGGGAAGAAACTGACCAGCTATCTGGCGACTGAAGGGCGGTTGCAGAAATCGCGCTACTCCCGTCAGCTCAAAGGGCTGGTGTCAGGTAAGTTGCAGCAGTGTGAATTTGAACTTCCGCTTTTGACCCGTGAGAGGAAGATCATCTGGCTGGAGTGCAAGTTGGATGTGATCGGTGCCGATCAGGACAGTCTGACCATTTTCGGTTGTCTGGATGATATCTCCAAGCGGAAAAAGGCCCAGCAGGAACTAGAGTTTTTGGCGATGCATGATCATCTGACCGGGGTCAATAATCGTCACTATTTCGATAACGTCATCAATCAGATGACGGCATCCGCTGCCCGCGGGCGTGACCGTCATGCTCTTCTCTATATCGACCTGGATCACTTCAAGGTTATCAACGATACATTCGGCCACAACCGTGGCGATATCGTTTTGAGGGATATCGCGACCTTGCTGAGGTCCCGTGTGCGCAAGTCTGATGTTCTCTGCCGGATTGGTGGGGACGAGTTTGCAGTTTTGATCTATAATTGCGGTCACGAGCAGGCCCAGACGACTGCCGATGCCATTTGCGAACTGATTCAGGGGTATCAGTATAGTCATGCCGGTCAGCAACTGGCGATCAGTTGCAGTGTCGGCGTCTGCGAGATCGATGGCAAGATGGAGAGTTCGGCCGAATATGTAAAGCAGGCGGATACCGCTCTCTACGTTGCCAAGCGCAGGGGGCGCAATTTGGTGCATTTTTATGACCCTGCGGATCGCGAAAGTGCAGACCTCCGGGCCAGTATCGATTGGGCACGGCGTTTCCGCAAAGCGATTGAAGATGACAATCTGTTCCTGCTTTTTCAACCGGTCATGCACATCAAGAGTGGGGCCATTGCCTATTATGAAGCCTTGATACGCTTGAATCTGCCGGAGGAGGGGGTAGTCATGCCGGGGGATTTTATCCCGGCGTTGGAGGATGCCGGTGAGATGGCATTGCTCGATCACTGGGTTGTCAGTCACGCGATCGATCTGCTGGGCCAAATTTCTCAATTGCACCAGATCGCTATCAACCTGTCTGCGCAGGCATTCAGGGATGAACGGCTGGTGTCGCTGATCAAAGAGCTGCTGGCAGAGAAGCAGGTCGATCCTCGGAGGATTATTTTTGAGCTGACTGAGAGTGCCAGTATGACGAATATCGCTGCAACGCAGAGGATGATCGAGCAGTTGCGGCAGATCGGCTGCAGTTTTGCCCTGGACGATTTCGGTACTGGTTTCAGCACTTTCAGTTATCTGAAGCAATTTCCGGCAGAGAGTATCAAGGTTGATGGCAGCTTTATTGCCCAGCTTGATAAAAACAGGGAAGACCAGGCAGTTGTCCGTGCTATCATTGAGGTTGCGCAGGCCCTTGGCAAGCAGACCGTTGCAGAATATGTCGAGAATGAGGCTGTTCTGGCGCTGATCAGAGAGTTGGGAATCGATTTTGCGCAGGGTTATTTTATCGGTCATCCAATCCCTGTTGAGGAAATTTTACAGGCAAGCTCAATCAGCTGTTGTGCCAGATTTTGAATGCCTGCTGCTTATCCATTAATGACAAATTATTGATATCTGAACAACATTTAGCCACAATTGCTTCATTAAGATCTTGAAGATAGCTGAAATTTAAATGTAAAATATCAAAACAGCGTTCTGTTTGTGTTGGTTCTGCGGTGTCTATGGTGGATTGCATAGAGAGAATTGGTCATGACAACAAAACGATTTCCGCCGACCGTTAATAACAACCCTGAGCTTCAGGGAGATCTTGCCGATCTGCTGGTTGAACAGCTTGAACAGATCGGCGTCGAGTATATTTTCGGCGTCCCAGGCGGCGCCATAGAGCCACTCTACAATGCTATGGCGCGCAGCAGTCGGAAGGGGGGCTTGCGTCCCATCGTTGCCCGACACGAGTCGGGGGCCGCTTTTATGGCTGACGGTTATGCGCGTGAAACGGGGAAGCTCGGAGTTTGCTGCTCGACAACCGGTCCCGGTGCAACCAATCTGATTACCGGGGTGGCTTCGGCATTTGTTGACAATACCCCAATGCTGGTGATTACCGCACAAACGGCTCTACACCTGTTCGGCAAACAGTCCTTACAGGAATCTTCCTGCACAGCGGTCAACACAGTTGCCATGTTTCAGTCTTGCACCCGCTACAGCAGCCTGGTTTCGCATCGGGGGCAACTGGAAGGGAAACTCGTCTCCGCAATCGCTGCAACTCAGGGTCCTCCGGCCGGTCCGGCGCACCTGAGTATTCCGATGGATGTGCTTGCGGCTCCCCGCCGGATGCGTCCGGCAAGATCCTCCGTGCGTTTGGAATCCGTGCTGAAAAGACACACGCTTACAGATCCTGATGCTCTGGCTGAATTGCTCTTTGAACTGGAACAGGCCAAGAGGGTTGTTTTGCTTCTTGGGGACGGATGTGGGGATGCAATCGAGGAGATCATCGAGTTTGCCGAACTGGTCCAGGCACCGATCATCACCGGTCCTGCAGGAAAGCGCTGGATGAACCATCAGCATCCCCTCTATCGTGGCGTTCTCGGTTTTGCCGGCCATCGCAGTGCACGTGATGCCTTAGTCGATAAACGCAACAGCTTGGTCCTTGCTGTCGGCACCCGCTTCAGTGAAATGATTTTTGGCGGCTGGGAAGAGGATGAAGAACTGAATGCCAAGCTTATCCACATCGATGATAACCTGGAGCATTTTTCCCATTCGTCGCTGGCGCGGCTGCATGTCTGCGGTACGCTGCGGAATATTTTCAGGACCTCGATCGACAGTCTCAAAGAGAAGAGAACAGTAGGGGCTCTCTGCCTGGCGCCTTTGCCCTGTTCGGTGACCGATAGGGTGGGGTGTGGTGGTGCGGATTATCCTGCAGCTCAGATCACCTTGAATGAGCCTGCGGCCTGCTTCTCTGCTGCTTTTCCGCTTAAACCGCAACGTTTGATGCGCGAACTTTCTCAACGACTGCCGGAAAACGCCAGGGTTTTTGTCGATGCCGGCAACAGCTGGGCCTGGGCGACCCATTACCTGCACCTGAAAAGCACTGGTCTGTACCGGGTCGGTATGGGGTATGGTGCGATGGCTTGGAGCATCGGCGCCAGTGTCGGCGGAGCGCTTGGAGCCGCAGGTGCTCCGACGGTATGTATGACCGGTGATGGCAGTTTCCTGATGAGCGGCCAAGAGATAACGGTTGCCGTTGCCGAGAAACTGCCGGTGGTTTTTGTGATTCTCAACGACAGTGTTCTCGGGATGGTCATGCACGGTCAGCGGATGGGCGGAGCGGAAGAGGTCGCTTTTGAACTGCCGCCGGTTGATTATGCTCAGGTTGCGCGAGCGATGGGTGCCCATGCGGAAACCATCAGGACGGTCGAGGAGTTGGCAGCGGTCGATTTCAGAGACATCTGCAAGCGTGAAGGCCCGACCTTGCTCGATGTACACATAGATCCGGAGGAGATCCCGCCGATGGCTTCGCGGATGAAGACATTGGGAAGCTTGCACTAAAAAAACCGACTGGGCGTTGGATGCTCAGCCGGTTTTTTTTCTTGTTTATTCTCTGTCCGGAACTTCTCGGGGCGGCGGTCCCTGGTAGTCGATGTCGTCGCAACGCAAGGGGAGGAATGATTCGGGGGGGCGTTCATTAGCATCAAGGTAGCAAGCAATTATGCCACTGGCTGTAAGCAGTGTGGATATTTGGTATGTCTCCTGCGGGGTAAATCCAAAATCTGACATAATAGCAGAGGCGTAACCATTTATATTAATACTTTCATTGTATTTCTCAATCATTACTTGATCAATTTCATTAGCTAGTCTCAAATGATCGCCTGTGACTATACTGCTTTCCTTATTGTATTGTTTTAGTATTTCTACTCTCTCATCTCCTTTAGCCAATGGCCGAGCATACCCCATAATAGAAGGGTTCCCACGGTTTTTCTTACACTCTTTTTCAATAATTTCTAAGGTGGTAAAGCCAGTTTTTTTTTGTTTTAGAGCTGCTTGAATGAACGTAACACCCTTTAATAACGGTTTTTGACCATATAATTTTGAATCACCGGCCATAAGGCCTGCTGCTGTTGACGCAACAATTGAAGCATTTATTGTTCCACCCAAAGCACCAATTTGGTTACACCATATTCGAGGATCAGGCCAGCTCATACATATGTAAACAGCTTCCATCCAGTCAGCTATTGACCTTTCAACGAGACGGCCAGTGGCATGTAAAACCATAACCTGAAAGTATGATTTGTTACCTACAAAATCCTCCAAAAGATTGTAACCATGGCTGAATACCCCTTCGCCAATTTTCCATCCACCTTTGCGGCTTCTAATAATTCCTCTTTGAGTATCCCAAAATTCGAGGTTACGGGGCACATTATTTTTCAATGATATAATCCTCGTCTTTTAGAAAGGGCATTGCTGTGATTGCTTTTGTGCTCATCTCCATTCCATGAGCTAATAAACCTGGTGCACTTAATAATTGAAAAAGCCCCGCACCATA
>JADFVC010000093.1 GCA_015222355.1 Chloroflexota bacterium
ATCTATCCCCTGGTCACGATCATAGCGATACATCGCCTGTAGTGCGTTCTCCTGCTGATCCTCAACGTGCCCCTCAACAGCAAACTTGCTCCATTCCCCCCGGTCGATATCGAACGTACTGTCAATCCGCACTCTTGCCCAGTCCGTCGGTAAAAGTGTCAGTTCACCACGAATGGCTGAAAAAGGTTCATCTTGCGCCTCTTCACGCAGGTCGTAATTCTGTGACAATCGCAGATAGAGCAGATCCCGGTAGGTTGCATCACCTTCTTCCTGGTCGAAGCGCGCCGTAAGTCGCTGCACCAGGGCGTATTCGATACGGTTTGCTTCGGCAACGCGGTCACCGGCATCAAAAGCGGGCAGGTGGGTCTGGTTAACGTCCGGCGTGTACTTATAGATGACTTCGGGTTCGAGTGAATGGCGCAGTTTGTCAATCGGACCGATCGGTTGTTCGTAAACCTTCTGCAGACGGGTATTGACTCGGGTGGTAAATTCAACGATCCCTTCCTGCTCAGAGCCGGATCCATCACTCAGCCCCCAGTAATAACGATCACGATAAGCCACCTCCGGGGTCACATCGATCAGGTCCCAGAGTTGCAGGCTGGCCGAAAGATTCGGTCGAAGCATCAAACGTTCGCCCCGCAACCCCTCATCACGCCAGAAATTTGTGTATTCACTCTCCAACTGATAATAGAATATCGACTCACCGAGCCGCTGCCGGATGGCATCAAAGGTGATTCGCGGCAGTAATTGCAGGGTGGTGGGATCGTCCACCTCAAGGTCCTTGGTGTATTTAAACTGCCCGATCAGGTTGTACTTCCCCCAGTTCTTGCTCAGAGAAAAGATCGACTGTACCTTATCCTTATTGTACTCCTCGGCAACCTCACCGAAATCCTCAAAATACTCATCGTCATCGACATACTCGGCATCGGCAACCATCCGCACGCCGCCCGGCAGCAGTCCGTTATGCTGCCATTCAAGGGCGTAACGTTCTTCACCGACCTCAACCCCATCCACCTTGTCGACATCGATGTGGTAGACACGTGCCTCGCCGACATTTCCTTTGCCGAAGATGTAGCGATATTCCAACCCCTTCCCTAACCCCATCTCGGAAAGATAATCGAAATAAATGGTGGCATCCTGGTTCCGGCCGAGCACCTGGTAGTAGGCGCCGTTATACTGAAAACCGCGCTGCTCCGAATAGCCGACCCGCGGCACCAGCAGACCCGATTCACGCTTCGATTTCGCCGGGTAAACCATGTAAGGAAAGTAAAAGAAGGGAACATCCTTGAGATAAAAAACTGCGTTTTGGGCCCGGGCATAGCCACCGAGGGTCACGTCGAGCTGACTGGCGCCGAATTTCCACGAAGGGATTTCACCGTCACAGGTGGTAAACGTACCGTCACTTATCCGATAATCAAACTCGCCGAGTCGCTCGATATTTTTCCCACGCACATGCAGGTTCTGCTCACGGAGAAAAAGATGACCATTTTCAATGGTGCCGGTCCCCTGCTGCAGGTTGTAATGTACCTTGCTGCCGGAGAGCTGCTCATCCGGGGAGGTCATCAGCACATCCCCTTCCGCTTCGACTTCGCCACTCTTTTGATTCCACCAGAGGATTCGGCTGCGTACGTCCATCTCCCCCCGGATCAGTTGCACATTGCCACTGGCCCGATAACGACCCGTTTCATTGTCGTAACTCAACTCGTCCGCTTCCAGAGTCACCGGAAGTTCGGACGAACCAACCTGCTGCCAATCGGCAGCACTGGCATCAAGGGAGAAGCAACACAGAGAGAAGATGATGAGTAAACGCAACAGCATGGAATCAGTATCCAGATAAAATCAGTCTGAGATTGATAGCAACTCGGTCGCCGGCAGAAGATGCTCACGGGCCGCCGCGACCAAAAAAAGGGATCCTGCCACCAGCAGTGTCTGTCCCGCAGTCCGGTCCTGCAGGGCACCGGCAATCGCGGCCGCCGGATCAGCATACTCGGCGGCCAGAATACCCGACTTTCGCGCCAGTTGCACCAGTTTTTCCGGTGGCACCGCCTCATCCACCGGCGGACGGGTTGCATGGAGATGGCTGACAAAAGGCAGTAGCGGAGCTAACAGTTTCTCAGCCTGTTTGTCCGCTTTCAAACCAACGACCAGATGCAGATCACGCAGCTTCCGCTGCTTCAGATAGCCGGCCAGCACCTTGGCTCCGGCCGGATTATGCGCCCCGTCGAGTAGAATATCCTCCGACAACCACTCCAAGCGCCCCGGCCAGCGGGTCTGTTCAACCCCCTGCCGCAGGGCTGATTCCGGGATGGCAACACCAGCCTGCCGTAAATAGGCCGCGGCGGCCAGAGCCAGAGCCAGATTCTGCTGCTGATGCACCCCCAGCAGTTTCGGCCGGAGTCCAGTCAGTTCGCAATTCAACCCCTGAAACGAGAACTGTTCGGCGACAGACTGCCAGTCGTAATCGCGCCCTGCCTGCAGCAGAGGTAACTTTAATACCGCAGACTTGGCATGCAGGACAGCATCGACTTCAGGTTTTTGCCGGGCGCTAATCACCTGCACCCCCGGTTTAAAAATACCGGCTTTTTCCGCCGCTACTTCGGCCAGAGAGTTGCCGAGATAGGCGGTGTGATCCAGAGCGATGGGCGTGATCAGGCAGAGCTTCGGGTCGACCACATTGGTCGCATCCAGCCGCCCGCCCAGACCGGTCTCAAGGATC
>JADFVC010000094.1 GCA_015222355.1 Chloroflexota bacterium
CTCTGGGCCTGATCACTTTTGTTGTCACTCGCTTGAAGATGCAGGAGGAATGGGCCGAGGCGAAGGGGGAGCCTTTTGATTGGGCGGGATTACTGATTTACGGCCCCTCAATCCTGCTGCTGATCGCCGGGGTTTCCAATTTGAGCAAGGGCTGGTGGGCTTGGGGGTTGTTGCTGGCGTCAAATCTCGGCCTGGCCCTGTTTATCTGGTGGGAATCCCGCAACCGCTACCCCATTCTCAATGTTGCGTTGCTGCGTGATAATCGAACTTTTGCGCTGAGCAATCTGGCGGCTTTGTTCAATTACGCGGCAACCTTCGGTGTGACTTTTTTTCTCAGCCTTTATCTGCAGTACGTCAAGGGGATGGATCCGTATCAGGCCGGTACCGTACTGATTACCCAACCGATCATGCAGACCTTGTTTTCCCCCTTTTGCGGCAGACTCTCCGACCGGGTGCCGGCCGGGATGGTGGCAACCAGCGGCATGGCCCTTTGTGCCGTCGGTCTGGCGGTCGCTGCCGGTTTATCCGCTGATTCGTCACTGTTGATGGTGATCCTGCTGCTGGTGCTGCTGGGCGCCGGGTTCGCACTGTTTTCCTCACCGAATGTCAGCATCATCATGGGCAGTGTCGAGCCGCGTTACCTGGGGATTGCCTCGGGACTCAACTCGAGTATGCGGACCCTGGGGATGATGACCAGCATGATGATCATCACCCTGATCTTTTCCTATCTGATGCACGGGCAGCCGGTCACGGCTGAAACCCAGCCGGCGTTTCTCAGCAGTATGCGGCTGGCGTTGTTGATTTTCTGTGGACTCTGCGTCATCGGTATCGGCTGTTCTTTTGGTCGAGTGCAGCGAACTCAGTGACGAAAAAAAAATGGCTGTGGACACTTTTTCATAGAACGGTCACAGACTACGGAACAGTTGGGAGCGAGGTAACGAATCAAATTATCGCGAGTTACTGGAAGATGACGACATGGAAACGCTACCAAGGAGATTTTCATCGTTGGCAAAAAAATATAAGCAAACATGAAGTCTTCACATCGTACTCTTAAAATAGTGGCAGCACTGATCTGGCTCAGCGGCGGTCTTATCCTGCTACTGAAAGGAGGACAACTGGCGCTGCAAGCCTTTCGTCTGCACCCGGAACTGTCCTGGCCGTGGCTGGCACTGGCGCTGGGAATTATCCTGGGAGGATTGAAAGCAAAATATGCCTTACGCAAAGCCTGCCGAAAAAATCTGGAGCGTATCTATGTTCTGCAGCAGCCCAGAATCTGGCAGTGCTACCGTCGGCGTTTCTTCTTTTTTCTGTTTCTGATGATCTCGTTTGGAGCGATGCTTTCCCGTCTCGCTCAGGCTGACTACCCGATGCTTGTCGGGGTTGCCTGTCTTGACTTCTCCGTTGCCATGGCGCTGCTTGGAAGCTGGCCGGTCTTCTGGAAGGAGTATCGTGCAGACCATCAACAGAATAACTGCAACAGCAACCCGTAACAGTCACTGGACCCAACAATGATTCTCGTAGACAAACCCTACCTTTCTGACTTTTTAAAACAGACCCTCGCCGATCACAAACTGCCGGTCATCGCCACTGCCGTCTCGGCGGAGATGGGCCTGCCCGCTAACACAACCCTGGTCACAGAAAATGACGCGGTAACCCGACTGACTGGCGCAGATGCCACGAAAATATATACGGTCTCGGAAAATTCAATCGGCTGGATTGCCGAGTATCTTAAAGGAACTGAGCTCCCTGAAAAAGTGTCTCTGTTTAAGAATAAGGCGACCTTCAGGAGTTTGATCCAACCGCTCTATCCCGATTTCTTTTTCCAGGAAATTGCTGCCGACCAGCTGGATAGCCTCAATTTTGCCAGTCTGCCAAAACCATTTATCATCAAGCCAACGGTCGGTTTTTTCAGTATGGGTGTCCACAAGGTCCACACTCTGGAGGAATGGGAGGACACCAAGGCAGCGATCTGCGCCGAACTGCAGCAGGGAGCGGAACTCTACCCGGAGGCCGTTCTGAATAGCGCATCCATGATCCTGGAGGAATGCATCGAAGGGGATGAATTTGCTGTGGACGCCTATTTTGATAGTAACGGCGAGCCGGTTATCACCAATATCCTCCACCATGTCTTTTCTTCAGAGAGTGACGTCAGCGATCGTGTTTATCTCTCTTCGAAAAAGATCATCGAGGAGAACCTGCTGCCCTTCACCGCTTTTCTGAACAGCATCGGTGAGCTGGCGCAGATTCGAAATTTCCCCATGCATGTGGAGGTGCGTCGCACCGCAGCCGGCACGATCTGCCCGATAGAGATCAATCCGCTGCGTTTCGGTGGCTGGTGTACCACGGCCGACATGACCTGGTTTGCCTACGGTTTCAACCCCTATCTCTATTATTTTCAGCAGCAACGCCCCAATTGGAACGAGATCCTCAAGCAGAAGCAGGACAAGCTCTACAGCGTCATCGTCCTCGACAACTCCAGCGGCATTGAGGGAGAGCAGATCGCATCCTTCGATTACGCTGCCCTGCTGGCAGGCTTTGCCAAGCCGCTGGAACTGCGCCGTATCGACTATCGTGAGTACCCGGTGTTCGGCTTTCTGTTTGCTGAAACCGATGTTAACGACCAATCCGAACTGGAATATATCCTCAAATCCGATCTGAGAGAATACGTCACCCCTATTGGCTGATGGATAAAGGGGTGTTTCCGGCTGGGTTGATGAAATGGCTATTCATTTCCGGTACAGGCCGATTGATCGAATAAAATAAACAGGTTATGATTCTATTATGAAGCCGCTTCTTTTTTTTCTGTTGCTGTTGACCCCATTTTTTTCCCTGCAGGCTGAAGTCAACGTGCCAGCCGAAGTGCACCTGAAAAGGGCTGAGGCCTATACTTTGGAAGGTTCGCCGTTTGCTGCTGTGGAGGAGTATCGTCAGGCGTTGCAGAAAGGTCTGCAGGGTGTCGATGTTCAGCAGCAACTGGCCATACTGCTCTATAATCTGGGCTTTGTCGATGATGCTATAGAGGCGATGGAGCGGGCATTACAGCAGGCTGCCGAGGTGGATCATCTGCATCATGAGTTGGGGGTTCTCTATTTTGTTAAGGACCGTTGGGCAGAGGCCCAGGAGCAGTTTCTGGCGACCCTGAGGATCAATCCGTGTTCAGTGGATACCTATTATTATCTCGGTCATTTATCTCTGCGGCAGAAGAATGTTGTCGCCGCTCGTCTGTTTGCCCGGGCAGCGCGTCAGCTCGGACAGCGTGCAGTCGATCTGGAACGTCTGCTTGATCTGGAACAACAGCCTGCTGAGGAGAACATCTGGCTGTTGGACGAGGAAAAGATATATCTGCGACAGATTTTGGTGGCAGATCGCCGAACGGCAGAGGGAATCCTTGCCCGTCTGGCCGCAGGAGAGTTGTTTGAAAACATTGCAGGCAACGAATCGCTGGGCCAGAATGGCAGAATGGGGGGGTACGCCGGCGGGTTCCTGTTGCAGGATCTACAGCCTCAGGTGGTTTCCGCCTTGATTGATCTGCCGATTATGGGTGCGCCCGTCGTCGTGGAAACAGCGGCAGGCTTCAATGTCATCCAAAGGCTGGCACCAGTGAACTGGTCGTATGTTGAACAGCTGTTGCAGAAGAAGGCGCTGGTGAAAACCGCGGTGCGGGATGTCGCGCCGACTCCAACAGCGGTTGAACTGACACCTCCGCAGGCAGAGCATGCTGAGCTCGATTATCTGGTACAGGCAGGTGCTTTCCGGGAGAGGCGGCATGCTGAGGAGCGACTCAAAAAGTTGCAACAGCTTGGTTTCTCAGGATACCTGTATGAGGAATTGCACGCGGGAACCCCTTGGTATATGGCCTCTGCCGGTGCCTATGCCGGGATCGAAGAGGCGCGCTCAGTGGTGAAGCGTCTGGATGATCTCGGTCTGGACGCCTTTGTTTCAAAACGCAAGCGGCAAACAGTGAATCGGTAGGCCGTCTGGATATCAGCGAACACCAGCCCAAGAAAATACCGCCTCGCAGATGGCTGTGGCGGTGGTTACAAGCCGCAGGGACTATCCCGTTGAAGAAAGTTCCGATC
>JADFVC010000095.1 GCA_015222355.1 Chloroflexota bacterium
CAGCAGGAGCATTCTTTTCATAGCCAAGATGTTCGGTCATCTCGGCTGTCATGGCGCGCTCCAGCAGTTGCTTGGTCAGTTGTATTAGTAACCCGCTTTCCCCGATGAGGTCTTCAGGTTTCTTGTAATTCTTCATCAGGGCATCGAGCAGATCGTCGGGTATGGCCATTGGTTCCTCCAGTCGTTGGGGGTTGTAACCAACTTTGGCCATTTACACAATCAATTTTACAGGCTCCAATTTTACGGATAAAAACTTAATCGATGATAATTATGAAGGGTGTCCTTGGGCCCCCTCCAACCCTTTTTCTTCTCTTATCGTGTATTCTTCAGCGCCTTCTGTTCCTATGTTTTCATGCTTTTTAAATCTATATTCACTTTTTGGCACTCGTCCCATAAAACACCACCAAATTCTACGATAGTTATTTTAACTTTCGCTTAAATAGAGGAAGTGGAAATTTTCCTTTCCTCTGGCCTGAAAACACAAAAACCGCTCCTCAGCACCAAGCTGAAAAGCGGTTTTTAAGACTATCTATCAGAAGTTCCTGTGATCCCCATCCCATCCCCCTCAAAACTGTTAATTCAAACAGTTGCCCATATATAGCGGCATCCAACCGCAGCTGTCAACCGACCGCCGCAGCAATCCCCTTTAATTCGTTCAGCGGTTTTTGCCGCTTGTGCTGCACAATGTCATCGTTAATTTTCAGGATCACGCCTCGGATCAGATCGCTGGTCTTCTCGATATGTGTCATCGATTTAAGCGCCCCGACCTCCTCAACGATATGCTGCCCTTTCAGTGAAATCCGCTTCTCTGCTTTTCCCTTGGCCAGATCGCTTGCCAGGTAGCGGGGAAGGCGGTTGGCTGACATTTGCCTGCTGGCCAAGGCGTGGACGTAATACTTGATGAGATAGGGAGCAAATTCAGTGCCGCAGCCGACCTCGGCGCTGGCCAGATTTAGAATGTCGAGCATATGCGCCGGAACCCGGCTCTCGATCGGCTTGCGCTGTTTCTCCAGGACACACTTGACTGCCGGAGTCGATTGTTGGGGCAACACGCAAACCTGATCGCACTGCTCACAGACGCCGACCAAAACCTGCTTGACCAAGCCGCTGCCGTCACTGAACGGGACATCCCGCAGTTGATATATGACCGTGACAAATGCCGCACATTTTTCACAGGCGGCTTTTTCTTGATCGCCGACTTTAAGAATATTCATACTCGCCACCTCAGATATGCACGCTGATAAACATTGCGTCCGGTTCAAGGAAATACCACTTGATGTACCAGTTGCTCCCCATATGCTGAACCTTGACGGTATGCACCAGAACCTTTCGGTCGAAATGATGCGGGCTGCATCGATAGTCGCCGCCACGCGCTTTGGCGATTAGGTCCGCAACCTGCTCCGGTGTGACTGCGCCGATCGCCAACAGGTTTTTGATGTCGATGTTGCCGCGCTGCTCATGCTTGATTCGCCCATGGGTTAAGCAGTCGATCACCTCTGTTTTGACTTGCTTGAAGCCCATCAGCTTCCCACTTCCAGAAGTGTACGCTGATCTTCGTACAATATCAATATCGACAACAAAAAGCCGTCCCTCAGCACTAAGCTGAAAAGCGGCTCAAAATCTACGCACAAAAGTTCCTGAGATCCCCCCATCCCATCCCCCTCAAGTCTGTTATTTCAAACAATTCCCAATATATAGCCGTTTCAAACCAGGCTCTCCGGAAAATCCCAACCATATTTATCCAGATCGATCCGCGATTTCTGATCAAAAAGGAGCCCTTCAGCTTCCAGCAGATCGCGCTGCAGGATATTCCCTTCGCCATCTGTTCGGGAACTGACTTTCCCTTGGCTGTTAATGACTCGCTGCCAGGGAACATCGCTGCCTGTCGGCAGGGCCGCCAGGGCAAAACCGACGGTGCGCGCGGTACAGCCGATGAGCTGACCGATCCGTCCATAGCTGGTCACGTATCCGGGCGGAATCTGTCGGACCAGAGCATAGATGCGTTGATAAAGCGGACTGGTTGTTTTCTGGGGCATGCAACTTTCTCACTGGCAATCAAACGGAATGAATAGAAGCAGGGTTGCATACTTGAAGATCCGCGGCGAGTCATTTCGTCGGCAGAATAATTCGGGGGTAAGAAACTGTACAGATGCCGATGTTATAATCTGTCGGGTTGCAAGAGGGTCGTCTGAATTCGACAAGAGTCGAAGCGAGTTGAGGAGGGGGAACAGATGTTTTCTGGATATCTTAATTGGCGAGTTGGATCGCCACCGGCAAACGCGGGAAAAATTGTCTGTCTGCTGTTGTGCTGCGTGTTGTTAACATCGCAGGCTCGTGCCGCTGAACCGATGCTGCCGCAGGTTTATACTGAACAGGTCGATGTCTCCAGGTGGCTGATGAGTGAAAAGCTCGACGGGGTGCGTGGCTACTGGGACGGCAAACAACTGTTGTCGAAAAACGGCAATCGTTTACATCCCCCGACAGAGTTTACCCGTGATCTGCCCGCTTTTCCGCTGGAAGGGGAACTCTGGGGCGGGCGCGGCAGCTTTGAGCGGACCGTGTCGATTGTCAGGAAACAACAGCCCCATGACGGCTGGCGGCAGCTCAAGTTTGCCATCTTCGATGTGCCGGAAGCACCCGGCGGCTTTACCGAGCGGATCGAACAAGCGCGTGTCTGGTTTGTCGCCCATCCAGCAGATTATGCTTTTGTCATCCCGCAAATCCCGGTTCGCGATCAAGTTCATTTGCAGCAGGAACTGCAACGGATCGAACGTCTTGGCGGTGAAGGTTTGATCGTCCGCAAGCCGGATGCTCTTTACACCGCCGGGCGCAGTGCGGAAATCCTCAAGGTGAAAAACTATCAGGATGCCGAGGCGACGGTGGTGGCGCATCTGCCCGGAAAAGGAAGAAACGAGGGGCGGCTCGGCTCTCTGCTGGTGGCGCTTGAAGACGGCACGCAATTCAAAATCGGCACTGGTTTCAGCGATGCTGAACGGGAATCGCCACCGGTGGTCGGTGCCCTGATTACTTTCAAATATTACGGGAAGTACCAGTCCGGAATTCCCAAATTCCCGTCGTTTAAGCGCATTCGGCGGGATCGGGATTTGTAAAAACGTAGGGAGGATTACCCCAACTTCGCCCCATTTTGCACCAGTCGCTCCGGCACCGCCAGCACCACCGAACGATCCTCCTGGTAGAACCCGGTGAGGAGAAACTCCGAGCGGAACGGGCCGATCTGTTTCGGCGGGAAGTTGATCACGGCGATGATCTGGCGGCCGAGCAGCTCATTCTTGGAATAGAGATCCGTTACCTGGGCGCTTGATTTCTTGATGCCGATCTCCGGGCCGAAGTCAGCCTTGATCTTATAGGCTGGGACTCGTGCCTCAGGGAAATTATCGACCTCGATGATGGTGCCGGTGCGCAGCTCCACAACGTCAAACTGTTGCCAACTTATTTCTTCCATGATTTGTCTCCATGCGGTTTCATTTTTTCCAAGGGTCCATAGCGACCGGCGAATTGTTCGGCATCGACCCGACTGATGGCCAGATCCTTACGCATCCGTTCATCCATTGCCAGTAACTGCTGCCGCTGTTGTCGTAAAATAAGGTAGTGCTGTAACCTCTTCCAAAACCACTTCATCACTTGCCCCCACTTCATCACTTGCCCCCAGTTGATCACTTCTGCCTGTATTCATATCAGAGGCGGCAAGGGGGATTCTTGTACAAAATTGACTTGTGGTTAGTTTAGTGGCCCGTGCGGCTAATCCTATCCTTTAATTCTGGCCCTTTTGCTCGCTGTCTGCGTTGCACCTCTTTGGCTTAACGCA
>JADFVC010000096.1 GCA_015222355.1 Chloroflexota bacterium
CCGATAGTGTAGGGTCGGTCGGGGCAAATGCTTCTTCCAAAGACCTGCTGGGCGGCGGCTCGTCTACTCTGGGGATTCGAATAGTTGTGCCGTCCGGCAAAACTCCCTCCAACTCCTGCAGCGTGAACATCTTGTTGGATATCGCTTCGGTATCGATCACTATCCGCGACACCCCACGGGAAAACGGAGCGGCTGACTGAATCCGAAAAGAGATGTCTTTATCGAAATAGTAATCCCGTTGTTGGAAGTGATGCTGGGTTAAAAACAACCCCTCACTCCAGAGAATCTGGTGATATTGAGCCATAATGTATTTCTTCTCCGTCGATCTTTCCCTGCTTCAGGCCATCGGCAAGCATGCCGGCTAACCGGACACAGCGCGCACGTTTACCGGACAGCCAAGGTCAACGCCTGGTCTCGTCGATTCCCCCGATGTAGTTCTCCTCAATAGTGACGGTCAATCGTTCGACCGATTTGTTTCGCAATGTATAGATGGATCGTTCCCGGCCATTTTCGGGCGACTTGAAAAAGTCCCCAATCACGCCCAGGTACATCAGTTTGGACCGCGATGCATCGTACGTATACCTGACGGGGCATGTTTCGGTCTCGCCCGGTCTGACGGTGAAGATCCATTTGCTGACGGTATCGGCAGCAAACTTCGCTGAGAATTCCTGGTGAAAATCATCGTCAAAGAACGCCCTCGCCTGTCCACCCAGGAAGTTATCGATGTCGGTGAGAACGTAAACAGCCACCTGTACGACATTGGAGCTTGTCCCATCATAATTGAGTTGATCCGACCCAACAAAAGTCAACTCTAACGTGCGTTCTTTCGGTTCGTCGCCACCGCCTAGGCCGAACAGTGAGCAGCCCACAAACAATACCGCTGAGACGGGAACCAACCACCACAACACTTGCACATACTTACAACCTGCTTGCGTGCTCTTCCCTGATTTTGTGACCACTCCAAGATCCCCCTGCTGATCGATCAGCTCTTTTGCTGTGCTTTTGCTTTACGGTTCATGACTTCCACATACCCGCTGGTAAACGCATTGCGGAATTTCGCCTCAAAAAACTGCACATCCTCCCGGACTAGTTCTTCATACCGGCGGCGGAATTGCTTGTATAACCAGATCCGCCCCCATGGCAATATGCTGTACGGGATTGAAAACAACCCCAGCGAGATTCTCTTCCGAGCCAGTTCCCGTTCCAGTTCCACGGGGGACAGACTGCCGATGGCATTAAGTGTCCCTTCCTTGACGCTGCGCTTATAGCCGGACAAAAACGCCAGTTGATGATATTTCAACTCATCCAACGCCCGTTCCATCTCCGTAGAAGACTCCTCCACTTTTTCCAGTGTATCCCACTCAAAGAATTTCCGACCGACGTCCTTATCCTCCCCGGTGCGGATGATCCGGGTTCCTTCCATGGACTTGCCCATCCCGAAATACATCGCATATTCCATCTGGAATCGTTTGCGGCCTTTGAGCAGGTCTTTAAAAGCAGACATCAGAATTGCAAATGAACCTTTAATCCGGTGGCAAAAGCGTGCAACCTGTTCTTCTTTCTCAAAACGCGCGCCATCACCCAAAAAATGATCGGACAAATCAACAAAGTGGTCGTATGCCGCCGAGCGCAACTTCAGTTCCCTGTTAAGCTGTTCCAGTTGGGATTTTAATCCCTGGTTTTCGGCGGTGAGCTTTTCCAGTTGCTCATTAACGACCGGGGATGCCGTAGCGGGTGGAGGTTCTTCCCCAACTTGACGCCTTTTTACCTTTTCGATCAAGGCATCGGCCTGGCCACCACTCAGGTGCCGCGTTGCTGCCGAGATGGCATCGGCTAATGCCGCTCTCCGCACCGTCGAGGGCTGCCCGGCATTGGCGAAGAAGGTCTTCTCCAAAAGGGCAATGAATTCCTCGGTCGACGGCGTCAGTTGAGGGTACTTGCCGGAATTGTGCTTTTCTTCCGTGACCAACGTTTCTTTACTTCCTTCGGCGATGTACTTTTTGACACACCGCCGCCGAAATCCTATTTCTCCAGGTCCGCAACCGCACGTAGTTCACGGCGCAGAACTCCTGGTGCAAATAATCGGCCCTCGGTCCATAAATTCAAGTCTTTTAATCGATCCAGGGCTTTTTTTATTGGCGCCGCCCCCCTGCCGGAGGCGGTTTCATCGCCTCCAGAGCACAACGAAAACCCGGCTATTTCGGTGGTCATCGCAAAGCCGAGTTTTTGGCAAGCAGACCATAACTCCTCAGACAGGTCACCCGCTCCTGCTTTGCGGTCTGCAGCACGGTAGAAAACCGCCTCAGGCACAGAAAGCACGCGATTTCCAGCCAGTAACTCACCCAGTTTTCGTTCTATTTCATAGAGTTCCGGTTTCCCGGCAGCGGAGACAAAAGCAGCCAACTTCCGGCCTACCTCCTCAACTACCCGGCAGATTTCCGCTTCATCGTGCTCGTCATTAGCCAAAAGCGAGCAGAAATAAATCATTCCCAGGCTGTAGAGATCACACGGAGCATGATAGTACCGGCAGATATTCACCCGGCAATCCCAAAGTGTTTGTCCAATAAAGGATTGCAGCATCTCTCGTTTATCGGGCCGCATACGAACGACCCGCCCGAGCATTCGGTACCCGCCGGCTATCGCAGACGCCCGATCGGCCCAGAAAACAAATCCATCTAGTTTATTCGAGGGAATGTTCAGAGTAACTTTCACGCGGTCTTTTGGCGTCAAATTAAAAACGCTGATCACC
>JADFVC010000097.1 GCA_015222355.1 Chloroflexota bacterium
GATCGGAACTGGCTTTCAGCACCAGTGGGATCAACTCGTTTTCAACCCGGTCGCTTTCGATCCGCATGCTTGGTCCGGAAATGCTGATGGCACCGACAATCCTTCTGGTGTAGTCGCGGATCGGGGCAGCAATGCAGCGTACCCCCTGATCCAGTTCCTCATCATCAAAGGCATAGCCCTGTTCCCGAACCTTGGCCAGTTCGGCTTTGAGTGCTTCCGGGCTGGTCAAAGTCGTAGGGGTGTGCTGGACAAGCTTGCTGCTCGCCAAAAGATCGTCCAGTTCTTCGTCCGACATGAAGGCCATGTGAACTTTGCCGGACGCCGTGCAGTACGTCGGCAGGCGTGAGCCGACGCGGGAAACGACTCTGACGGTCAGGCTGGTTTCGACAACATCAAGGTAGACTGTGTGTTGATCTTTGTAGATGGCAACATAGGCAGTTTCATTGCAGTTTTCGACAACCTGCTCAAGGATCGGCTTGGCTTGGCGCAGCAAACCCATCTGCTTGATGAAGGTCTGTCCGAGTTCCAGAGCTTTCAGCCCAAGACGATAGTTTTCCGTTGCCTTGTTCTGTTCGATGTAACCACGTGATTCCAGCGTTGCCAGCAGTCGGAAGACGTTGTTTTTGTGAAGTTTCAAGCGTTTGCTCAGCTCGGTGACGCCCAGCTCGTCAACATCGTCATGAAACTGTTCGAGCAGGTCGAGAGCGTGAGAAACTGCCTGGATGATATATTCCGACTTGTCTTTTTTGACCATTGCCTTTACCCTTCTTGGGAATTTTTTATATATAAGACAGGTGATTCTAGCCTCGGGAAGAATAGTCTGTCAAGCTGTATACAACAGTGTTTTTGCCCCCCCTCCTCATGAATTTTTTTCGTAATTATAGAATGCTGTTCTGTTCGTGTCAAATTCAGTGTGGCGATATTATTTAATATTCGGTTGGCAGCCCGATCTGGCTTGGCCGGGAGGTGCAAAACGTCTGCACTGAAGTGACGATGAGCGCTGTATTCAAATAGCGTTCATCCAGAAACTCCAGATAAGCACGATGAAGGTCCGTATGGGAAACTAATTGTTGCTGCACTCGCAAAAAGTCCGATCCCGATCTGAAAATTGTCGTTTTGAGAAAACCGGCTTCCGCATTTTCCATATAGTTGATTTTTCGGGCCAGCCGGTGGGTAGATGGCCCCCGGAGTTTGTTGTTTGAGACTTTTTGCGAAACCATTCAATTGTCGGATCATATTTCCCCAGCCGTTGACAGCAAAAAAAAGGTGCATGCAGAGTCGCACTTGGCATGACCTTTGGGACTTCTGTAAACAGTTCTTTTCCGGCGCTATATTCGAATTCGTGATGGATGATAACCTTGACAGCAGTAACGTCGATATTGTGGGCGATTTTGCATGCTATGGGAAGGGGAAGTGTACAGAGACTGCTTGCGAAAAGGACCCGTTTCATCAGTTAAGAAAGTCCGGGAAAGTTAGTAGAACAACATTTTGTGTTCTGCTTGCAATAGACCGTTTGGGGCATGTCGATCGGACATTCTTTATCGTTTTATTTGGTTTATTTAATCAGTTCCAGCAAAACGCTGGTGGCATAACTCCCCTTGGGCAGGGTGAATTCAAGGACCAATTCGTTTCCTGTTGCGGCGAGGATTTTCGGGTTTATGAGGGGCACGCGCAGCGGGCGTCTTTCCCCCGGCATACTGAGCCCGAGCCCCTGTTTCCAGCTTGTTAATGATAGCCCGGTGTTCTGAAGGATGCGCTCTTCGCTTTTGCCTGGCTGACCGCATGCCAACATGACTTTATGGCCGAATAGAGGGGCGGACGGACTGATTTCAAAACAATCAGCCCGGGGCTGTTCTTTTTCAGCGGATGTGACCCGGAAGCAGGCTCCATTTGCGTGCTTGACGGCGATATCGCCATCGTACAATTGTTGCAGGTTCGGTAGCCGCTGCTCAAGCAGTTGATCGAACAGCTGCGATTGTGAGGCGGACAGATAGAGCCGGAGCAGATTGCGCGGTAAGGATTTCACGGCAACCTGGTGAGATTTTCCCTCAAGCAGGCAACGGACCAGACGGCGTTCATCTCGCATGCGCCGGGGGAGCTTGTCGAGACAGGCGGACAGGTCGCCGGCGCGATACGCGACTGCCGCCGCCTGCCAGTCGGTATTTCGGATCAGTACGGGATCACCAAGGAACTCGGAGCAAAAATCTTCGTAACTGCCCTGTAAAAACAGCAATCCCAGCCGCGCGGAATTGCCCAAAACGCCGTAACGTTGTTCGCCGAAACGGTTGGGTGTGCCCCGCTCATGTAGTTGTTGCAGGATGGCCTCAGCACGCTGCGCGGCGTCGCGGTGAGTGTTACGCAAACGAATGGTAAACCGATTGCCGGCCAGATGACCGAGTCGCAGTTTGTTGCCATGTAGCTCCTGCCGCAGGATCTGTGCCTTGCGCAATTGCAATGCGGCAACGCGGTCGGCGCAGCGGGCGGGAATAGAAATCATTTGTCGGGTGCGGGCGCGGGCATCTTTGAGCCCGGCATAACCGATTTCCCGTTCTTTCAGGCGCAGACCCTTGCTGACCTGGCTGAGCAGTTCACGGGTTGTTATGCCCGTTTTTTCAACCCACAGATAAAGGTGCTCGCCGCGACCGGAACAGGGGTAGAGCGGGAGTTCCTCAACCTGAAAATCCTCCGGCTGTTCCTTGTAGATGCCGTCTGTGCCCGGCAGGTCTGCTGTCAGCCAGTTCACTCGGTCTCCTCGGGCCAGCGCAACCGAAAGCCTTTCTGCAGTCTCGGCGGTTCGATCTGCACACCGGCTTTACGAGCATAGCGGCAGAAGTAGATCGGTTGTCCCAGGTCGAGAAACCGGCACATGTATTTGGAGACCGGATAGTCACCGAGGTCATGGGTGTAGGGCGTTGTATGCTGATTGACAAACCGTTCGTCGTCCGCCAGAATCTCCCCGGTTGATGCGCCGTAGTCCGCGAAGTCGGTGGTGAAATTCAGGACTCCTCCCGGCAGTAGGCAGTAGAGGGCCAGGTTGAGAAAATCGTTGTTTAACAGACGCCTTTTACGATGGCGTTTTTTCGGCCAGGGATCTGGGCAGTTAATGTAGATCCGTTTCAGGCTCTGCTCTCCCAGATATTGGTACATCAGGTAACGGGCCTCAATACGCATCATCCGGATATTGTTGAGACCGGAGGTTTCAATACGGCTGCAGGTCTGGCGACAGCCCTGATTGAAAATGTCGATGGCAACAAAATTCATCTCTGGATGTTGTCTGGCAATCTGGATGACAAAGTCGCCGATGCCGCAGCCGACCTCCAGAGCGAGCGGGTGGTTATTGCCGAACAGGGCAGCGAAGCTCCCGGCCTTTTTTAATTGTGCCTCGGGGATAAAAATCGGCGAGGTGATCAGGGTCATTCTTTGGGGCATGAGTCTGTCTGTGTGATCTAGGAGGCTGCCGGACTATCCATATGCCGGCAGCCTCCTAGCGAAGGTTATAGAGATAATCGCTGATTGTCTTCAGCTCTATTGTTGAGGTTGTGTTGTAGCTCGGCATAAAGCCCTTTTTGCGTGATTCCGTATGCGCAACCAACTGCACGCTGATCTGTTTTGCCGTGAGGCGGCTGCCGATCTGGTCGAGCCCCGCTGCCAGTGAGCCGCCATCCCCTGCAAGTTTGTGACAAGCCTTGCAACCGAGGGCGTTGATCAGCTGGCGGGCTTGCCGCGCTGTTTCCGTTGCCTCTTCCGCTTGCTGGGCAAAAGCGGTCAAGGCGGAAAAAAGCATTAAACTGACGATAATGAGACTTCTGATCGGCATGCTATTTTCCCAATGGTTTTTCAAACAGACATCACTCTACCTGCTGTGGCTGTTGATTGCAATGGTTCCGCCGGTCATAGTGAGGCTTTTACCGGGAAATGGGTTGCATTCGTTCAGAAAGCAGGATTAAGCTTGTACCCCGTGCTTGCAGGAGGAGAATTATGCAGATCAACATGTCGCAGCGTTCGCAGCTGGTCACGCCTTTTTTGGCGATGGAAGTGATGGAGCGCGCCAAGGAGATGGACGCCGCCGGGCGGGAGATCATCTATCTCTGTCTCGGGGAGCCGGATTTTACGACTCCACCGGCGATTCTGGCGGCGACCGGTCAGGCTCTGGCCGAAGGGGCGACCTCCTACACTCATTCCCAGGGGTTGATCGAACTGCGGCAGGAGATCTGCCGTCACTACCGTGATTATTACGGGGTGAAGATTGTCCCTGAGCAGGTGATTGTCTCTTCCGGAACCAGCCCCTTGATGATGTTGTTGTTTTCCGCCCTGTTGGAGGATGGGGATGAGTTGATCCTGCCTGACCCCGGCTATGCCTGCTATCCGGGATTTGTTAAGTTTGCCGGCGGCCGCCCGATCAGTGTGCGGACTGACGCGGCCGATGGTTTTCAGCCGCGGTTCGAGTCGGTTGAGCCGTTGCTGACGGAAAAAACGCGTGGGTTGTTGATCAATTCTCCTTCAAATCCAGCTGGTTCAATTTTATCCGGGGCTGAGATGCAGGCGCTGGCGGAGTTGCCGATACCGATTATCTCCGATGAAATTTATCATGGTCTGACTTACGAAGGTGAGGAGCACTGTATCTTGGAATTTACTGAGGATGCTTTTGTTTTGGGCGGTTTTTCCAAGGCCTATGCAATGACGGGCTGGCGACTCGGATTTCTCATCTCTCCTCTTGCATGTGTACGGACACTACAGATCCTGCATCAGAATTTCCTGATTTGTGCCAACCATTTTGTGCAACGAGGTGGTATTGCGGCCCTGCAGCAATGCCAGGAAGATGTTGCCGAGATGCGGAGAGTTTATGATCAGCGGCGAAAAGAATTGGTGAGGCGTTTGCGAGAACTTGGATTCGGAGTTCACTTTGAGCCGAAAGGAGCGTTCTACGTCCTCGCCGATGCTCGACATATTGATAGCGATTCGCAAAGACTGTCCCTGGACATATTAGAAAAAGCAGGGGTTGCAGTAACCCCTGGCATCGATTTTGGTGAAGGGGCAGAGGGTTTTCTGCGCTTCTCCTATACCCGCCCATTTGATGAAATTGTTGCCGCGATGGAACGGATTGAGAGCTATTTGCAGCAACGTGGTATCCGCACGAAAAGTTAAATTTCATGTAACTATTCAGAATGAGTGCTGATGTGCCGGTGCCGCCCATTCCAAGGGCCGCCGATTGAATGAATACATGGCCATCCCTGGGGCTTGACTGTCGCCATCCGGGCGACAGAC
>JADFVC010000098.1 GCA_015222355.1 Chloroflexota bacterium
AGACTGTTCATATTACTTTTCCAGATGCCAGTCGTGTCACTGATTGCTTTTCCGAAATCGACCCCAGCTGAAGGTGGGATGGGGGGGGCTTGCTCCTGTTGTGGTTTTTCCTGTTCGACTTCTTCGGGCACATCTTTCTCCGTTGTCATTTTTCCTCCGTTAAGCCTGTTCTTCGAGCTCACTCTACAGATTGATTGATAAGGCTAGATAGTTATCATCCGAAAACAGCCCTTCCCCGTGATCTCGGCGTCAATCAACACGCTCATTGTGCGGGTACCGATGTACGCCTCCACACAACCGCTGGATTTCCCATACGGTCACTGATAAGAGCCATTGAACAAACTAGTTACTCTGAAAATGGACAGTTGTCAACGGGTAGAACAGAAACAGGCTCAAGTCTACGTTTGGCTTTTATTGAGTTTACAGCCAAGAGTTTTCAATAATTGCCGCAACAGAAAATCTTTATTCTTATGTTATCCGCTGCACTGCCCACAGAATGGCAATTCAATGCGTAACAGCCCAAGCATGCGCCCAAAGATACAGAATTGCGCCCACAAAAGTCAATAGAAGACTTGACCCCCCCACCCTCCGGACACAACAACAAAATAACTGTCAATCCAAAATAACTTTATCTTTCATAAAGAGAACGATAGACTGTGCGGATGTTTACAAGTCTTCTGTTTAATTCGCTGCCTGGAGGTCTCAATGCCCGACATCAAGCAACTGCGTGATTCCGAGCCATTTAACCACTTGCCTTCCGACATTTTTGAAAAAATCCTGGCCGCAGCCAGTATAAAAAAATTTCCGCAGCACTATCATGTGTTCAATCAAAACGATCCATTTACCGGCTCCCTGTATGTCATTAAAGAGGGGCTGGTAGAGATCACTCTGTTGACGCCGGGTGGCGAAGAGATCGTCATCGACTATCGCCATGAAGGGGACACCTTCGGCCGGACGCCGATCTTTACTGGCGGAACATACGCCGGTGGCGCGCGCACCGTCAAAGCCACGCAATGTTACCTGATCCCACAGCAGATATTGGACGAAACAGCTCAGGCGGTACCGGCCTTCAAGAGCTATTTTGATCAGATGGTACGGGAGCGGGTACGCCACCTGTATGCCGACATTATCTCCGATCACAGCCAGAAGGCCCTCACTGGAGTCGAATCCTATCCATTCAAAAAACGTCTTTCCGAAATCATGAGCACTCCGGTGACCAGCTGCCACCCACAGAGTTCGGCCCGACAGGTTGCCCAGCTGATGGCGCAGCACCAGATCCGTTCGGTGGTGGTAGAGGGTGACAACAAAAAAATGCTGGGTCTGATCACCTGCAAGGACATTATCAGCCAGGTGGTCGCCGTTGAAGGGGCTAACGCCGAGGAACTGACCGCCGAACAACTGATGATCTCCGAGCCACAGACCATGGCCCCGGAAGCCTTCATGTACGAGGCAATGGCCTATATGATCGGACATCACCTCAAACACCTGCCTGTCGTCGACGACGATGAACTGGTGGGTATTGTCTCCATAAGTGATCTGATGCGCTACCGCAGTCAGAAAGCGATGCTGATGATCGGCAGCATTGAGGAGACCGACTCTCTGGAAGGGCTGGCCGCCATCCACCGCACCCTGGTGCGGGTGGCCCACACCCTGCTATCAGAAACCCGCAGCGCCCCGGAGGTGATGGAGATTCTCTCATACATCCATCATGCCCTGCTCAAGCGCACCTTTGACCTTTGCTGGCAACAGATGCTCGATGCGGGGCTCAGCCCGCCGGATATTCGCTACTGCTTTTTAATTATGGGCAGCGGTGGGCGCCGCGAAATGATGTTGGGACCGGATCAGGATAACGGCTTCATCTTCGAAGACTTCGCCGATGAAATGCAGGCCGAGGTGGATGCGTTTTTCATACCCCTGGCTGACAAGCTGGTTCATGCGCTGGATTTTGTCGGCTACACCTTGTGCGAAGGGGAGGTGATGGTCAACAACGAAGTATGGCGCGGTCGGCTGAGCGACTGGGAAAAACGGATTGACGATTGGGCGGAAAACCCCGAACCGCACAAGGTGCGCTACTCGTCAATTTTCTTCGATTTCACACCGCTGACGGGTGATCCGTCGCTGGCCCATTCCCTGCAGAGTATCGTCTATCAGTCGGTACGTAAGTACCCCGGCTTTTTGTATCACGTGATGCAACTCAACCTCACCCACAAGGTTCCCACCAGTCTGTGGGGGCGCTTCACCACCGAGAAAAGTGGCGAGCACAAAGGGCAGTTATCCCTGAAAAAAGGCGGTCTGATCTATATTGTCGACTGTCTACGGATGTTTGCCCTGGAACATGAGATCCGCGCCCTGACCACTCTGGAACGGCTGAAACAGCTGACCGATGACAACGTATTTACCGCGGAAACGGCAGAGCATATCCGGGTCGCCTTTGAAGCGCTATCGTTCTTGCGCTTACGCAACGAAATCAGCCTGCTGCAAAACGACCAGCCCGCCGACAGTTACATCGACCCCAATGCCCTGAGCAAAACCGAGCAAGAGCTGCTGCGCAGTTCCTTCCACGTCGTGAGCAAGCTGCAGGACACCACCCGCAGCCACTTCGGCAAGGGGCTGACTTAATGGATCACACAGATCCCGACATTCAACGAATCGCCCGATGCTGAAAAAACTAACCGCACACTGGAAACAGCAGGAAACCCTGCGCACCATCGATATTGCCGACTGCGACACCTTCTTTTTTTACGGCAGCCTGATGGAGCGCTTCAGCAACTTTAACCGTTACATCAGGAAACGGGTGCGTTCCGTCGACATCGGTTATTGCCGCGGCTATCTGTACAACCTCCCCCTCGGTTTTCCCGGGCTGATCATCCCCGAAAATCCTTGTTCCACCCTGGTGGCCGGTGAGATCATGCGTTTTGATAACCCACTGAAAGTGATGAAATTACTCGACCGGCTGGAGAGTTACATTCCCGGCAACGAAAAGAAAAGTATCTACCTGCGCCGCAAACTACCACTGATCTGTGAAACGGCCGACCACTCTGAACAAATGCACAAGGTGGATGCCTGGGTCTATACCTATCCGCAATACCATTTGAGCAATGAACACCACCGCGAGTTACGCATTGAATGCGGGCAGTGGAAAGCCTTTAGTGGTCCGGCCCGGCCTGACACGGAACTGGATGTGATGTTTGAACGTTTAAGCTTCTGTGACAACCGGCAAAAGGTGATCGTCGACCCCTTATTGCATGAGGAACTGCTGCGCCACGACCTCCTGAGTGTCCCCTGCCGCCGATTTTGCGAAAGCAGTCACCGCTGTGGCTGGAGCAAACGACAGCACCGACCGGAATAGCCGAACCGGGAGCCCACAGGGGGTGAGCTGAACAGTTACGTGAGGCGGGCGTTTTGCCGTTCCAACCAGTGGCGCAAGCGTCGCAGATGGCACTGCACCAGCACCTTGTCCAGTGACGAATCTGCCAGCATCCCCTGTTCGACCTTGGCCAAAAAGCTCTCAATCTCCTGCCCGGCGAGTGCCTGTGGCTGATGGGCCCAGTACAGTAAATCCCCCAGCGGCTCCAGACAATACCGACCGAGATCACTCACCCGGTTGAACCCCGCCAACGCCAGTATCAGACTCAACCAGTCATCGTAGCCACGCGTAGCACTCAGCCGTAAAAACGGATACTCGGTCACCAGGGGGTGGATGTGGTCGAAGAGTGACTCATGACGGCGTTGC
>JADFVC010000099.1 GCA_015222355.1 Chloroflexota bacterium
CAGCCGCACATGGCCAGCAAAAGCGGAGTAAGATTCAGCGACTTGTCTCGGGAAGGACGCCGGGGACAGCGTTTCAGGTCTTCGTAGAGCAGGTAGTAGTAGAACAGAGAGAAGGGCGTCAACAGCAGGGAGAGGACAAGATTGATGGAGCTGCCAATCGCCGGAATCCGACCCGCCAGGTTTGAAATTGTCAGGGTGATCAGCATTAACAGCATAAACCGGCCGAAAACCGGCCACCAATAATCCCGTACCAGTTGTCGGCTTTTTTCCAGGGCCTTAAGGCCACCAACCCTCTCTTCGGCCAGCACATACTGGCAGAAGAGGAACCAGATCGTGAAGATAGCTCCCGGGATGATCAACAGGAGGGATCCGCCACCAATCAGTAAAAAACACAGCAGGAGCAGCCCGGCGAAGTTCCAGAGGTACTGCCAGCCGAGTGCCAGTGCCGTTTTGACGCCGAGACTTGAATCGACGATGTAGTGAAACATGCTGGCGGTGATCCAGGCGCTGCCGATGACGGCATAGCTGATCCCGAGCAACAGGCAGCTCCAGATCAGCCATGGGTGGTTCATGATCATCTTGGGAGCGGTCAGGACGGCAAGTGCCAGCGGTGCAAAAATCAGCAGGAAGCAGAGCAGGTAGAGCCCCAGCAGGCCCCAGCCACGTTGCCAAAAAAGTTCCCAGCTGTCAGTCAGGAGTTTCCCGGTGCTGATCAGTTTTCTCGGGGCGGTGGCTTCGGGCCCAGGGTCAGCCTGGTTTTGGTTCAGGTGGAAGTTTCGTTGGCAGCGACGACAGGTCAATGTTGCGTGGTTGCCCGGTAACCGTTTTGTCGGCAGCTCGCGCGGCAGGCTGCAATGCGGGCAGTTGATGCTGCGGGTTGTGGTTTTCGCGGCATTCTGGTGGGGGAGGTAGCCAGCCGGGTCAAAGCTAAAAGTTTGTCGGCATTGCGGACAGCGCGTCCTGACTTTGTGTGCCGGAAGTTTTTCCTGCGGCATGTTGCGCTTGGTCCCGCAATGGGGACAGCTGATTGTCGGCATGCTGTATCCTGTCGTGCTGGCGGGAAATGCCGGTTAGAGCGATTCCCAGAATTCGGCAGCTTCTTTCCAGCGCAGGGCTTCATCGATGTCCTGCGGGACTCCTTTGCCGGTTGAGTACATGACGCCGAGACAGTACTGCGCCTTGGTATGCCCCTGATCGGCAGCGCTGATCAGCCATTTTTTTCCTTCGAGAGTGTCTCGTTTGACCCCTTTGCCATTCAGATACATAACCCCCAGATTGTACTGGGCATCAGCATTGTCAGCCTTGGCGGCTTCGAGCCACCAGTGATAGGCAAGTTGCAGATCCACTGCGGTGCCGATTCCCTTGGCAAAATGGTGAGCAACTGCCACCTGTGCCCGCAGGTGCCCACGGGTGGCTGCCTGGCGCAGCAAAACCACTGCAGAGGCCGGATCGCGAACCTCTTCACTGCCTGCGCTGAGGAGCTTACCGAGGCTGTAGATCGCATCCAGATAATTCTGTTCGGCAGCCTTTTGTAGCCAGATTCTAGCTTCAGTGCTGTTTTGCAGAACTCCGGTGCCCCTTACGTACATCATCCCCAAAAGGTACTGGGCCGTGGGAAGTCCCTGTTCAGCGGCTTGGCGCAACCATTGCCGGGCCTTGGCGTAATTCTTCTTGACCCCCTTGCCGACCAGGTACATATGACCGAGGGTAAACTGGACCTTGGGGTTGCCCTGTTCCGCAGCGAGCCCCCACCAGCGGCGTGCTTCGAGGAAATCTTTCGGGACGCCATGCCCCTTGGCGTACATCAATCCCAGATTATACTGGGCATCGGAAAAATTCTGCTCGACAGCCAGGCGGAGCCATTTTAATGCTTCATCGTAATCGGCGGGGACACCGTGTCCCTTAATGTAGGCCTGACCGAGCATATTCTGCGCTCTGGCGTAGCCGAGCTCTGCGGCCTGGCGATAGTATTTGACGGCTTCGACCGGATTCTGCGTCACCCCTTTGCCGGTGTCGTGCATCCGGCCGAGCATGAAAATTGCCCGAGGATACTTCCCTTGTGCCGCCAGTTGAAACCGTTTGAGCGCCTCGGCATAAGATCTCACCACCCCTTTGCCATGATAGTAATTCATGCCCAATCGGTAGTGTGATTCTGCCAGTCCCGTCATGCTTGAATCCCCTCTTGCATGTGAGCTTTTTGCAAGCAGTCAGTCGTGAAATTTTTATTGCCCATCTTTATGCATCTTCATAACGCGCCAGTATACACGAGAATTTCCCTCGGGTGCAGCAAGAAAAGCGGAAGAAATGGAGTAAATGTTAATTGACTCAATCTGGTTAAGGTGTTCAAATAAAGAGCGCCATTGTGCCTATATATTAAAAAAGGACGGGTTATGACTGAATTGAGTAAGCAGGAAATTCTACTTGAAACCGGTACCAACGAGATGGAGATCATCGAGTTTTATCTTGCGACACAGTCTTTTGGTCTCAATGTTCAAAAACTGAAAGAGATTATTTCTTACAACGAAGAGGCTATCACTGTGGTTCCCGGGAGCTCCCCCGGGATGCTCGGGACTTTGTTGTTGCGTGGCAGCACCATCCCTCTGATCGATCTGAAGTCACATCTTGTCCTGAAGGAAGCAGACCTTGACGAGGATGTGCGCCGCGTGGTGCTGATCTGCGAATTCAATAATCGGGTCAACGGTTTCAAGGTTGATGGGGTCAATATGATTCACCGGGTTTCCTGGAGTGATGTTCAACCGATGGCGCCCTTTATCGACCAGTATCAGCCCAGGTTTACCGGCAGCATCAATATCGAAGGGCGGGAGATTCTGATTGTCGATCTGGAGCACATCATCGCTGAGTTTGACCCGGAAGCGGACCTGGATTTCGAGGCGGAACTCCACGCTGGGCAGATGTTGGAAAAAGTGCCGCACCGCCGGCAAAAAATGAAGTTGATGCTGGCTGAGGATTCCTCACTGATTCGTGCCGGGATCGCCCGGGTTTTGAACGGTGCCGGCTATTGCGATCTGATCACTTTTATTGACGGAGAAGACTGTTACAAAAGAATCCTGCAGTTAAAGAAGGAGGCTCAGGAGGCCAATGAAAGCGTGCTCAAATATTTGAATCTGTTGATTACCGATATTGAGATGCCGAAGATGGATGGTTTGACCCTCTGTAAGAAAATCAAGGATGACCCGGTCCTCAGGGAGGTTAAAGTCATCCTGTTCTCTTCCCTGATTAATGAGCAGATGGCGGTCAAGTGTGATTCGGTCGGTGCCGACGGCTACGCCACCAAGCCGCAGATTCCTTATCTGGTCCAGATGATGGACAAGCACCTCGGAATTGCGGGAGCTGATGTCAGCTAAACGTTGATGGCGTCGCAAAAAGTCGGAAAATGCCTTTTTCTGTCATTCCCGCCTGCGCGGAAGGGCCCCTCAATATGGTCCCCGGTGGGAATTATTCCGGGGACATCATACTATTTATCAGCTTGAATGGTATGATGTCCCCCTATTTTCCTTCCCCAGCCGTGCTGCACCCTGACCCGCCCTTTTCCTGTTATAGCGACAGGCGCTCCGCCACGAAATCGACATCCTTGTCGCCGCGGCCCGACAGATTGATCAGGATGGTTTCTTGCGGCGACATGGTTTGCGCCAGTTTCATAGCGTAGGCCACCGCGTGAGCGGTTTCCAGCGCCGGGATAATGCCTTCCATGCGGGAGAGGGTCATGAATGCGTCCAGGCATTCGCGGTCATCAATCGTCTGGTAGCTGACCCTCTTAATATCTTTCAGATAACAATGCTGCGGTCCGACGCCCGGATAATCCAGGCCGGATGCGATAGAATACACCGGCAGGGGGTTGCCCTCCTTATCCTGCAGATTATAACATTCGAAACCGTGCAGAGTCCCTTTCGTTCCCAGGGTCAGGGTGGCAGCATGGTCCGGTGTGTCGAGTCCTTTTCCTGCGGGTTCCACGCCGATCAATTTGACGCTCTCATCGCCAAGAAAGGCGGTGAAAATACCGATGGCATTTGATCCGCCACCGACGCAGGCCATGACCACATCGGGCAGTGCATTCTCTTTGGCCAGAAACTGTTCGCGTGCCTCGTAACCCACAATCTGCTGAAAATCACGAACCATTTTGGGGAAGGGGTGAGGCCCGACCACCGAGCCGATCGCGTACAGAAAGTTGACCGGATCCTTCAGGTACTCCTCGAAAGCACTGTCGACGGCATCCTTGAGCGTGCGGGTGCCCCGTGAGACCGGAACCAGCTTGCAGCCGAGGATTTTCATCTTGGTGACATTGGGGTGCTCCTTTTCGATGTCGATTTCCCCCATGTGAATTTCGCAGTCGATGCCGATCAGTGCACAGGCTGTTGCCAGAGCAACCCCATGCTGGCCTGCGCCGGTTTCCGCGATGACCTTGGTTTTACCCATATGCTTGGCCAGCAATGCCTCGCCGAGACAGTGGTTGATTTTGTGGGCGCCCGTGTGATTTAAATCTTCACGTTTCAGAAAAATACGTGCGCCACCCAGTTGTTCGCTCAAGCGCTTTGCGTAATAAATGGGGCTTGGGCGGCCGACATAGTCGGCATACAGGTCCTGCAGCGTTTTCTGGAATGCCTCTGTCTGTCTCACCTGCTCGTAAGCATCACTGATGTCATCCATGATGACTTTCAACTCGGGCGGGATGATTTGACCGCCGTATTCGCCGAAGTATCCTTTTTTGTCTGGCATTTCAAGGAATTGCGTTGTCATGTTTTTTGTCCTCCAGTGTCGATATATTAAAAGTCTTTGTTTCGATTTGCTCCCGGATGCTGCGGTGGCTCATCCAAACAAGGGTTTCAAGAAAGGCTGCCGGATTGCTGCCAGCCAACCCAGGAATTTTCTTTTGGAAGAACTTTGTCTCACAAAAAAACTCCGGACAAGCGTCAGATTGTCATATTTAGTCACTATTTAGACTGAAATGTTGAATTCCATGCTGCTTGTTGTGTGTCGTTGATCCGTTTTCTAACGTGTCACCGGCCTGGCGCTGGCCACGATAACCGATACTCCCAGAAAAACCGGCGTATAGCCCAGCGTCAGGATAAGGCTCCCGGCGACCAGAGGGAATAATGCCGTAGTCAGGCTGGTTGCGCCAACGATGCCTTGGTAAAGGGCCCGGTTCGTGTCGGTGGTGATCTCGATCAAGCGGCCGCTGAAGGCAGTTTTTCTTGCCGAAAGGCTCATGCCCATCAGGAAAAAAACCACCAGAAACACGGGTCAGGGTGTCCCGGCCAGTACAAGCGTCAAAATCGATAGTAAAATTCCGCAGATTATACACGCACGGATGACTCCGCGAAACCCGAATCTGCCCACCAGTTTCGCCCACAGGATATTCGATGCGACCATGCCGACAATCTGGACCAGCAGGTATGTGCCGACCTGCTCCCCGGTGAGCTCATAATGGTGACTTGCGTAGGCGACATAGAAAGGTATGAGCGTAAGGCCGAAGCCGCTGAGATTTACTAGCAGGATGTAGCGCCGCAGTTGAAGATCCTCGCACAGATGCCGGGGGATGGCGCGGAGCACCGCACTGAAGGAAAGAGTGTTGTCCGACGGTTTGATGTCCGGTTCGCTGATGGTCCAGAAACCGAACGATGTCAATAACCAGGGCATCTGCCCCGGCCACGAGCATGATCTGGGCGGTGCCGTAAACAAACGACTTGAATCGTTCGACGTTGTTCAGTAGAGTCTTGATCGGCATGGTTCCTCTTCCCTGGTATGGATGTTTTCTCGCAAAAATCACCCTGATCCCAAGGGGGAAGCAATGCATTCTGCGGAAGAGGTGAAATTGTTTACCAGCGGTGCCGCGCGATACCTGATTGAATGCTGATCTCGCTCCCCCAGACATTACAGGATATGCCCAGCATTGATGAGCATTCGATGCTGCCGTTGGTGGTTCGTTTCGGAACCGCTCGTCTTATTCTTATTAATAACCATTATGTGCTCAAGGTCCTGTAATTCATGATTACGCTGTACCGCAGTCGCTATCTGCTTCCGATCTCCAGCCCCGCGCTGGAGCGGGGTGCCATAGCGGTTGAAAATGGTCAGATTGTGGCTCTTGGACCTGCTACCACCCTTGAATCACGCTATCCCCATTCCCGGCGGCACGATTATGGCGATGCCATTATGTTGCCGGCCTTCATCAATGCCCATACCCACCTCGAACTCAGCCATTATCCACAGTGGGCCAAGGCGGCCGGAGAGGTCTCCGACAGCGAGGATGGTTTCACCGACTGGATTCTGCGGCTGATCCGGGTCAGGATTGACCTCGGTCATGATCTGGAGCGATACCGACGGTCGTGGCGGGCCGGTTTGCAGCAGGCGCTGTCTACCGGAACCGGTCAACTGGGCGACATCCTGTCCACTGGTGATCTGGCCGCCGAGATAGCCACCCGTTTGTCGGGACGCTGTTTTGTCGAGGTGCTGGGGCAAGATCCCGGCCGCGTCTACCATCAATTGCAACAGTTGGAGCACTGCCTGGCCAGCTGGCCGCAAGCCCGCTGGGGAGCTGCACCCCATTCTCTCTACACCCTCAGCCTTGAGCTGCTCAAACAGAGCTATCGCCAAACCACCTGTAAGCACATCCGCACCTCGATCCACCTGGCTGAATCTGTCGATGAGGTGGAATTTTTAGCGAACAGTCGCGGGCCGCTGGCCGAGCAGTTGTACCCCTTTGTCGGTTGGCAGAGCTATGTGCCACCACCACGCCACCTGCGATCACTGCAAATACTTGAGCAAGCGGGAGGGCTTAAAGCCGACACGCTGCTGGTGCATGGTGTGCATCTCAATGGTCAAGAGATTACCAAGGTCGCTGCCGCTGGGTGCAGCATGGTCCTGTGCCCGCGCTCCAACGCCCGACTCAATGTCGGTGTGGCACCAGCGGCTGACTATGTACGCGCCAACGTGCCGCTGGCTTTGGGTACCGATAGTCTGGCCAGCAATCAGTCACTGTCGTTGTGGGATGAAATGGCTTTTGCGCTGGACTGGTTTAATGGCGATCTCGATCCACGGCAGTTGCTGCACATGAGTACTCTCGGCGGTGCCCGGGCACTGGGAATCGAGAAGGGGGGACAACTGGCCGTTGGAGCCCCGGCCACCTTTCAGGTGCTGGAGCCCGATTCCTTGCCGTCGCTGGATCAGATCTACCCGTTCTTGTGTCAGGCCCGGCGTAGCCATGAGGTTAAACAGGTCGTTGTGG
>JADFVC010000100.1 GCA_015222355.1 Chloroflexota bacterium
ACTGCAACTTCGGCGATGGTTATGCCGATCCTCTCGGCGGTCGCCATCGGGCTCGGTCAGAGCCCGCTGCTGCTGATCATCCCGGCGGCCGTGGCCGCCTCCTGTGCCTTCATGCTGCCGGTCGCAACCCCGCCGAACGCGATTGTCTTCGGTTCCGGTTACGTCACCATCCCGCAGATGGCAAAAAGCGGTTTCGGTCTCAACCTGATCGGGATCGCCCTGGTTGCGCTCCTCACCTACGTGCTGGTTTTCCCGGTGTTTGATGTCGTTATCGGTGATATCCCGGCCTGGGCGCAGGCAGCCACCCAATAAACCGTTAAACCTCTCTCTCTGTGGTCCGTCAGTGGACTATTTACCCCGTTTCAACCTCCATTGGAACGGGGTATTTTTTTGACGGTTTCACAACACCTGAATCGTTCTTTGTTACTGTTCAACAATGGATTGATACGACCCTTCGAGTCGTATCAATCCTTATGGGTTATCGATCTATGCCGTAGCTGTTGTTCTCCTCTGTCAAACGTCCTCTGTCAAACGTCTTGACATGCGACTGTGTGCTGCGAAAAAATACCAGCCTTTGAGTAAAGATAGAGGGAGTACAGGGATGAGAGAGCAGACATTTTCTTCTCCGGCAAAAATCAATCTGTGTCTGCACGTCCTTGGTCGGCGCGATGATGGTTATCATGAGCTGGCCATGGCGATGCAGCGGGTTAATCTATGTGACCAGATTTGGATTCGCCCGGGTGGTATGCCGGGTATCCGGGTGCAATGTGCCGGTGTGGAATTGGCTGCCGGTGAGGAAAATATCGCCGCCCGGGCAGCTCGACTGATGCTTGCTGAAGCACAGCTCGATATTGCGATTGAAATCGAGATTGAAAAGCAGATCCCGGTGGCGGCAGGGCTTGGGGGTGGTTCTTCCAATGCGGCGACCGTTTTGCTGGGTCTGGATCAACTCCTTGACTTGAACCTGGGGAAAAATCGCTTGATGGAGTTGGGGGCGCAGCTGGGGGCGGATGTGCCTTTTTTTATTTTTTCCGATCCGGCCTGGGCCACTGGCACGGGAACTCGGCTGGAACCCTTGCCACCATTGCCGGAGGTTGCCTACCTGCTGCTCAACCCGAAAATTGCTGTATCGACGGCTTGGGCTTATCAAAGTTTACAGTTGACAAGAGGGGGGGAACTGGCTAATCTTCCAAGGTTTTCTGTAGTGACTCGGGATGATCTCTGTGCCGCATTACATAACGATCTGGAGCGGGTTGTCTTCAGGCGCTATCCGTTGCTTGCCGAGATCAAGCAGATGTTGCTTGCACAAGGGGCTTCCGGGGCTCTGATGTCCGGGAGTGGTGCAACCCTGTTCGGTGTATACCCGGACATGGCTGCTGCCGAACGTGCGGCCGCAAAAGTTACCAAGACGACTGACTGGCTGGTCTATTCGGTTCAGCCAATCTGATTAAGGGTTGACTCCTGGCGCTGGTTTCGGTAAAAACGCCCGGTTCGAAGGCTGCAGAAAGTGTACTTAAACTGTTGGGGCGTGGCCAAGCGGTAAGGCACCGGATTTTGATTCCGGCATTCCCAGGTTCGATCCCTGGCGCCCCAGCCATTAGTTATCAGCACTGTCAAGGTGCTCAAAAATAGAACGGGTTCCGGTTAGGTCATGGTATCAACCATGGCCTAACCGTTTTTCTCCTTCAGCGGAAAAGGTGGACGGACTGTGGGTATGATCAAAATTTTTGCCGGCACTTCCAATGAGCCTTTGGCGCGGGAAATCTGCAAGCATCTATCGGTTGAACTGGGTGATGCGAAAGTGCGGACCTTCTCCGACGGCGAGATCATGGTTGAAATCAGTGAAAATGTGCGTGGCCGAGATGTCTATGTCATCCAATCGACCTGTGCTCCGGCCAACCATCACCTGATGGAGCTGCTGGTCATGGTTGATGCCCTCAAGCGGGCTTCAGCAGCAAGAATTAACGCCGTGGTTCCCTATTTCGGCTATGCCCGCCAGGATCGCAAGGTCACCCCGCGTGCTCCGATCACTGCCAAGCTGGTGGCGGACTTGATGTCGGTCGCGGGAATCGACCGTTTGTTGACCATGGACCTGCACGCTGGTCAGATTCAGGGCTTTTTTGATATTCCAGTTGATCACCTTTATGCTGCGCCGGTGATGCTGGACGAGATTCGCAGGATCTTCCCTGATACCTCGAACCTGGTGGTGGTCTCTCCTGACGCCGGCGGTACCGAACGAGCCCGGGCATTTGCCAAGCGCCTCAATGCTGGTTTGGCCATCATCGACAAGCGCCGCAGCGGACCGAACGTTTCCGAGGTGATGCATATTATCGGTGAAATCACGGGCAAGTCCTGCCTGATTGTCGATGATATGATCGATACTGCCGGAACGCTTTGCACTGCTGCCAAGGCTTTGCAGGAAAAGGGGGCAAAGGATATTTTTGCCTGTGCGACTCACGGGGTGCTTTCCGGGCCGGCTTTGGAGCGGATCGAACAGAGTCCACTGACCCAGGTGGTGGTCACCAACACCATCCCGGCGCAGGAGAAAATCACCCGGGGCAACAAACTGACCAGTCTGTCGGTCAGTGGCCTGCTGTCTGAGGCGATCCGCAGAATTCATAATGACGAATCGGTCAGCTCGCTGTTTGTTTAAAGCAGAGTGACCTGAAAACTAAATAAGAGCCAGTTTCCCAATTCGATGGAGGATAAATAGATGGCCCAAGCAGAACTGAATGTTGAAATTCGTGGAAATTCCAATAAGGGTGTAGCTCGCAGATTGCGTGCTGCCGGCAAGGTTCCCGCTGTTGTTTACGGCAAAGGGATGGAGTCGACCCCGATCATCGTTGAGCCGAAAGCTCTGGAGCAGGCTATTGCGACTGAAGCCGGCTGGAACACTTTGCTGACCCTGAAAGGTGCTGCTGAACTCGAAGGTAAGGTTGTTGTGTTGAAAGAGCTCGACGTGCACCCGTTGCGACGCACCATGGTCTGCGCTGATTTCCACGCGATCGATCTGCAGAAAAAAAGCTCCTTCCTGGTTCCGGTTAATGTGGTTGGTAAGTCAGAAGGTGAAAAGACCGGCGGCACTCTGCAGCTGATCCGTAAAGAGCTGGAAGTTATCTGTCTGCCGACGGCGGTTCCCCAGTCGATCGATATCGATGTGACAAATTTGGAGATCGGGGACACCGTACATGTCGAAGAAATTGTTGCTCCGGAACATGCCGAGATTTCTTTTGATGTCAACTTTACCGTGATCACCGTTAAAGGCCGTCAGGCTGAAGAGGAAGAGGCTGAAGAGGAAGAAGGCGTTGAGGCCGTTGAGGCCGCTGAGGGCGAGCCCGCTGCTGAGGAGGAATGATCTCCGACTTGAAATGGGACTGCTGTGAAGTTACTGGTCGGGCTGGGAAATCCTGGCGATAGGTATGCCGGAACTCGCCACAATGCCGGATTTCTGGTCGCATCCAGGGTTGCCGAACGGCACCGGATAAGTTTGAAAAAGAAGGGCTACCAGGGGATCTACGGAGTCGGCCGCGTTGCCGGCGAAGAGACGACCATCCTGTTGCCGCAAACCTTCATGAACCGTAGCGGTAGCAGTGTCAACGCTGCCAGTCGATCCCTCGGAGTTGCTCCGGGGGATTTGATTGTCATCCATGATGATCTGGATCTGCCGATGGGACGGATCAGGGTCAGGCCGGAAGGTGGCCATGGTGGTCACAACGGGCTGCGCGATATTATTGCTGTTTTCGGCCGGAAGGATTTTGTCCGTCTCAAGGTGGGGATCGGTCGGCCGGAGCGGGGTGATGTGACCAACTACGTACTGGGACGATTTCATGCCGGCGAACAGAAATTGTTGCCGCAACTGCTGGATCTGGCAGCCGATGCTGCCGAAGTGATCCTGACTGACGGGGTCAGCGCGGCAATGAATAAATTTAATAATTGTAACCTGCTGGAATCACTCTAAACACTAAGAAGAGAGGCAAGGAACAGATGGAACTGCAGATGTGGGCTCCTATTTTGGGAGCAATCGGCTTCGCAATCGCGATTGTGATCTACAACATTGTTAAGGCACAACCGGTTGGAAACGAGAGAATGCGTGAGATTTCCGACGATATTTATGCCGGTGCCATGGCTTTCCTCGGTCGCGAGTACCGGGTGTTGGCCATTTTTATTGCGGTGGTTTTCGTCCTGATTCTGGTCGGTATGAACTATCAGACCGCACTGGCTTTCGTCGGTGGCGCTGTTTGTTCCATGACTTGCGGTTTCGTCGGCATGAAGGCGGCGACCCGTGCCAATGTGCGGACCTGTGAAGCTGCCCGTGCTCACGGTCAGGCCAAGGCTCTGGAGATTTCTTATAACGGCGGTGCTGTCATGGGGCTGGCCGTTGCTTCCCTCGGTCTGATCGGCGTCGGTGTCGCTTACATCTATTTTGGCGGCAGTCCGGAGACGGCGAAATACATCAACGGTTTTGCCATGGGTGCTTCCTCCATTGCGCTGTTCGCCCGCGTCGGTGGCGGTATCTACACCAAGGCAGCTGACGTTGGTGCCGACCTGGTCGGTAAGGTCGAAGCCGGTATTCCTGAAGACGACCCGCGCAACCCGGGGGTTATCGCTGACAACGTCGGTGATTGTGTCGGTGACACCGCCGGTATGGGAGCTGATATCTTCGAGTCCTATGTCGGTTCAATCATTGCCACCATGGCGATTGCCGCGGCCGCCGGTCCGGAGCTGCTGCTCAAGTTGGGTGGCGGTGCTACGGTTCAGGCCAACGCCATGATCCTGCCGTTGGTGATGGCTATGGTCGGTCTGATCTTTTCCCTCATCGGTATTTTCTCCATGCGCTTCCTCAAGGGGATTGACCCGGCCAAGGCGCTGCACTACACCACCTTTGTTGCCGCTGGAGGCTTCCTGGTTATCGCTTTCTTCGTCATCAAGGCTCTGGGGATCACCACCGGCGTCTTCTGGGCCGTTCTCGCCGGGACCCTGGCCGGGATCGCTATCGGCCAGATCACCGAGTACTATACTGCTCGTGCCCCGGTTGTGCGGATTGCCAATGCCTCCAAAACCGGTCCGGCAACCAACATCATCCATGGCTTGGCGGTCGGTCTTGAATCGACTGCTCTGCCGATTCTGATCATTTGTGTCAGTATTTTTGTCGCCAACTATTTTGCCGGGCTTTACGGAATTGGTATTGCTGCGGTCGGCATGCTGGCGACTGTCGGTGTCACCATGACGGTTGATGCTTACGGTCCGATCGCCGACAACGCCGGCGGGATCTCGGAAATGGCTGGTTTGGGTCCGGATGTGCGGAAAATCACCGACGGCCTCGACGCCATCGGTAATACGACCGCGGCGATCGGCAAGGGTTTCGCCATCGGTTCCGCAGCTTTGACGGCCCTGGCCCTGTTCTCCGCTTACGCGACTACCGTAGGGCTTGAAACGATCAACCTGATCAACCCGATGGTGATTATCGGCATGCTGATCGGTGGTGCGTTGCCGTTCTTTATCGGTGCCTTGACCATGACTTCGGTCGGTCGTGCCGCCGGACAGATGGTTGACGAGATTCGTCGCCAGTTCCGGGAAATCCCCGGCTTGCTGGAGGGTAAAGAAGGTGTTAAGCCGGACTCTCAGAAATGCATCGATATCTCTGCTCGCGCTGCTTTGAAAGAAATGGTTTTGCCGGGCGTGGTCGCCGTTTCCGCTCCGGTTCTGGTCGGTTTTGTGCTTGGTAAGGAAGCTCTCGGCGGCATGCTCGCCGGCGCCACCCTGGCCGGAGTTCTGCTGGCGCTGATGATGTCGAACGGCGGCGGTGCCTGGGATAATGCAAAAAAATACATTGAGAGCGGTCAACTGGAAGGTGAAGGTAAGGGTAGCGATGCTCATGCCGCTGCGGTTATCGGCGATACCGTCGGTGACCCCTTCAAGGATACCTCCGGTCCGTCTATGAACATTCTCATCAAATTAATGAGTGTTGTTTCCCTGGTCATTGCACCGCTGCTCGTTTAAGAGTTAGAGGGAATATCTGATCAATTCGATAGCCGGAGCAGCTGCTCCGGCTATCGTTCTTTGTACAGGATAAAATATATGGGTTTCAAATGCGGAATCGTCGGCCTGCCGAATGTCGGCAAGTCGACCATCTTCAACGCCATTACTTCGGCGGGGGCGGAGTCGGCTAACTATCCCTTCTGTACTATCGAGCCGAATGTCGGTGTGGTAGCGGTGCCGGACGAGCGACTTGATAAACTGGCGGAAATCGTCAAGCCACAGGCGATTCTGTCGACCAGCATGGAATTTGTCGATATTGCCGGTCTGGTACGTGGAGCCAGCAAGGGGGAAGGGCTGGGGAACCAGTTTCTCGGCCACATTCGCCAGGTTGATGCCATTGCTCATATCGTCCGCTGTTTTGAAGATGAAAATGTCGTGCATGTTGATGGCAGTGTCGATCCGCTGCGAGATATTGAGGTGATCCAGACGGAACTGAATCTGGCTGATCTGGATACGGTCGAAACGCGGCTTCAGCGCAGTCAGAAGCAGGCGAAAAGTGGCGATAAAAAACTGCAGGCCGAGGTTGCCGTTCTGGAAAAAATCCAGTCGACCCTTAACGAGGGGAAACCGGCACGTGCTGCCGGGCTGGACCGGGAAGAGGTTGCCGCTATTCGGGAACTGCACCTGATTACCATGAAGCCGGTTCTCTATGTTGCCAATGTCACCGAGGATGATCTGGAAGGGACACATCCCTTTGTGCAGAAGGTCTGTGAGCATGCCGCATCTGAAGGTGCCGAGGTGGTGACCATCTGCGGAAAAATCGAAGCAGAGATCGCTGAGCTGGATGCTGATGAGAAACTGGAGTTTCTGCAGGATCTGGGACTGGAGGAGTCGGGTCTCGGTCGAATGATTCACGCCGGTTATAAACTGCTCGGGCTGATCACCTACTTTACTGCCGGGCCGAAGGAAGTGCGTGCCTGGACGGTTTTCGACGGGGCGCTGGCCCCGCAGGCCGCCGGAGTTATTCATACCGATTTCGAAAAGGGTTTCATCCGTGCCGAAGTGACCGCTTACGATGATTATGTCAATTCCGGTGGCGAAACCGGAGCCAAGGGGAAAGGGCTGTTACGCCTTGAGGGAAAAGACTACCGGGTGATTGACGGTGACGTTATGCATTTCCGCTTCAATGTATAAAACCCGCTCTGATTGTTAAATTCTCTGATTGTTACATTCTCCCCTGTATCGACATTTCGATATAGGGGCTTTTCATATCCGGTAAATCCGCTGCTATCCTTTTCGTTGAATTAAAACCACATCTACATCCCTTGCGTTTGCCCCTCTCTTGGGTACTCTTTAAAAGTCGTTACTACTCCCATTATAAAAAAAGACCTAGCCTCTCATTAAAGGATTTAGGAGCCAAGCCTATGTTCGAGGACAAGAGAAGATAATTACCCGACTCTCAGAGGGAAAGGAGGAATAGATAATGGGGAAAAACTATCCGGAATATTACGATCACATTCGGGATCTTATGAACAAGCTGGGGAAAGAGCTTCCGGGCCCCATGTCCGGATTTGTTCAACTGCACCAAGGGGCGGTGGCCAAAGGAGCACTGGGCACGAAGACCAAAGAGCTTATCGCCTTGGCCATCGCCATCACTGTCCGCTGCGACGGCTGCATCTCCTTTCACGTCCATGATGCTCTCAAAGCCGAAGCGACCCGGGAGGAAATCGTCGAGGCCATCGGTGTTGCGGTCCTCATGGGAGGAGCGCCCTCTGCTGTTTACGGGTCGGAGGCCCTGGAAGCCCTGGGACAGTTTGAGGCCTCAGGAGCTATAACATAGAGGTTTTTAGAAGACAGGCCACACCGGGCCAATGATCGATTAAAAAGCCCTGGCCGATAACTAGCGCTGTTTAGCCCTTGGGAGGGCCGTTCAAACCAAACAAATAAGGAGATTGAAGTATGGAACTGATGCCGTGGAAACCATTTAGGGAATTGAGGGAATTGGAACCCTTC
>JADFVC010000101.1 GCA_015222355.1 Chloroflexota bacterium
CCCTTGATCGGGGATGGTCCGATAACAAACTCGTTCGAACCCGCCACGGCTCGCAGCCCGGCGAATTCAGTGATGGTGTCACGCGCGGAGATTGCCGGGCAGTAGCGGCGAACAGCCGAAAAGACCTTGTCGGCGCCGCTAAAGGTTGTCGACAGATCCTCACGGTCGTTGACATCCTCTGCAGTCGGGCCCACCATGATGGTGCCGTCGACGGTCGGAATGATCAGGACACCCTTGCTGCTCGCGGTGGGTGTCGGGAAGATCAACCGGGTCACGATCCCCTGGAGGCGGCGATCCAGCATATATTCCTCACCCTTGCGCGGCAGAATCTTGAAATCATCAGCACCCGCCATAGCGGCGACCTGATCGGCAAAAACACCGGCTGCATTGAGAATAAACCGACCACGAAACTGCTGCCGGGAGGTATGGATGAGCAATCCGTCATCCTCACGTGTTATGGAAAGCACCGGGTGCCCACAGAACAGTTCGACACCATTTTGTTGTGCGCACTCGGTCAGGCCGAAGCAGGCTTCGTAAGGGTTGACCACTCCGGCTGTCGGTGCGTGGAGAGCCTGAAGAATGTCATGACTGAGGTTGGGTTCCTCCTGACGCAGCCGTTTTGGAGACCACATCTCAAGGCCTGTCACGCCCTTACGCTCCCCCTGTTTTTTGAGTTCTTCCAGATGACTCAGATCCTCTGCTTGCATGGCCAGCAGAAGCTCACCGATGCGGCTGAAACCAAAGTTGAGATCCCGGGCAAGATCGTCCCACCGCTGGTTGCCGATCCACTCCAGCTGCCCTTTGAGGGTGTCCGGGTGCGCATGGTGTCCCGCATGAATAATCCCTGAATTGGTTTTGCTGGTGCCGAAACCGACTTCAACCTCCTTCTCCAGCAGGGCGAGGCGGATATTGTAGCGGGACAGTTCCCGAGCCAGCGCACAGCCCACAATACCGCCGCCGATGATGATAACGTCATACATCAGATTCTCCTCTGCGCAGCTCCCCCTGTACGTCAGCCGGCCACGAACTGCACATTCAGAAATGGGTCGAGCAAGAGATACAGGGATCATGGGCACGCACCTGAAACGAATCGGCTATATCCTGTGGATCTTCGGTTTTACCGGATCGCACCGTTTCTATTATGGCAAGCCGGTCAGCGGAACCATCTATTTTTTCACCCTCGGTTTGCTCGGCATCGGCTGGCTGATTGACCTGTTCTTGATTCCCGGGATGGATCAACAGGCCGATCTGCGCTACCGGGCGGGACACCTCGCCTACACGGTCGCTTGGGTACTGCTCACCTTTCTCGGCCTGTTCGGTATTCACCGGAGGTATCTGGGTAAATGGATCAGTGGTCTGATTTACCTGTTGACCGGAGGGATTTTCGGACTCGGCTGCCGGTACGATTTCTGGACTCTGAATTCACAGATTTCTGTATCAAATCGCTGATAAGCAAATTGTCGAGGCCCCCCCTCGACAATTTCATCGACAGCCTCCTGGACAGCCGTCTAAAACTGCAGAGCTTTCATTTCGAGAAATTCCTCAATTCCATATCGACCCAATTCACGGCCGTTGCCCGACTGCTTGTAGCCACCGAACGGCGCCAGGATATTGAAACGACCGCCGTTAATATCGACCTGCCCGGTCCGCAGCCGCCGGGCCACCCGCTCGGCGCGATCAACATCGGCCGACCAGACACCGCCCGCCAGGCCATAACGACTGTCGTTGGCAATACGGATGGCATCCTCTTCATCAGCATACGGCATCAGGCAGAGGACCGGACCGAAAATTTCCTCTTGGGCGATCGTCATATGCGTAGCCACCCGGCCAAAGAGAGTCGGGGATACGTAATAACCAAGTGGGAAACCATCCGGCTCTTCAGCACCCCCGAACAGCAGTTCCGCACCCTCATCAATCCCCTGTTGAATATAACCGAGAACCCGATCACGCTGTGCGGAAGAAACCAGTGGACCCACCTTGGTCTTAATGTCGAGCGGACTGCCCAACTGAAAACCTTCAGCAGCGGCGATAGCCAGTTCAACCGCCTGGTCGTAAAGACTTTCAGGGACCAGCATCCGCGTCTGCGCACTACAGGTCTGGCCGGAATTCAGGAAACAGTTGATCACGGTTGCCTTGACGGCCAGCGCCAGGTCAGCATCGCCAAGAATGATCGAAGCCGACTTACCACCCAATTCAAGGGCCACCCGCTTGACCGTCTCCGCAGCCAGAACCGAAACCCGTTTGCCGGCCCGTGTCGAACCGGTGAAAGAAACCATGTCGACATCTGCGTGAGCAGCCAAGGCCTCCCCGACCACCGGACCGTATCCGGACACGAGGTTAAACACACCCGGCGGCAGGCCACAGGAGTCGATGACTTCGGCCAGGATAAAAGCATTAAGAGGGGCCAGTTCACTCGGTTTGGCAATGACGGTACAACCGGCAGCAAGAGCCGCGGCAACCTTGATCATCAACTGATGCAGTGGATAGTTCCACGGCGTGATCGCGGCAACGACCCCGACCGGTTCCTTGCACACCAATGAGTTACCGACCCGTTCGGAAAAAGAGAAATCCTGCAGCAACTCAATGGTGCTTTCGAGGACGGCCACCGGCAAGCCTGCCTGGATCCGTTGGCTGAGCTTGATCGGCATCCCCATCTCAGCGCTAATCAGTTCAGCAATTTCCGGGGCACGGACCACCAGCTCCTGATGGATCTGCTGCAGGAAGCTCCCCCGAACCTTGGCGCTGGTGGCCGACCAACTCAATAGGGCAGCCTTAGCCGCCGCCACCGCCTGATTAATATCCTCAGTTGTCCCCTCCGGAATTGCACCGACAACCGCCTCGGTTGCCGGGTTCAGCACCTGAATCACTTCACTGCCAAGCGGATCACACCACTCTCCATTGATGTAAAGCTTATTGAAATTCTTCATCTTCACTCCCTGGCACTTCTGGTATTTTATAAAAAGAACCGAGCTGGTTACTTTCACAAAAAATTTAACATCGTCGATATCCTGCCGTCCTGACTATTTTCAAAGAAAGATTATAACCTGAAGAAGACCGGAAAGGAATCGATCAGAAACAATAAGCTGCTAACACAGTCCCGGGGAAGGTGTTATAGGGGTCGTATCCCCCCTGGTATTCAGATTCTGACCAAAGCATCCGACAGGACACTGATCTTCTCCCCTCCCTGCTCGGTAACCGCGTAGGTATTTTCAATGCCGATCGGACCCAGTTCGGGAAAGACGAATTTCGGCTCAACAGCAATGGTCTGCCCGACGCTCAACGGCATATCAAAACCCGGCGCAAGAACCGGGAATTCGTCCAGTTCCAGACCGACCCCATGGCCGACAAATTTCGCCTGTTCTCCGGGAGGACCCATAAAACAGTGGCCGAGGCCTGCTTCTGCCGCCATCTCTACCGCCAGGACAAACAGCTCGGAACAGATCGCTCCCGGCTTCAATTTTGCGGCAACCTCAGCTTGTATCTGACAGGCAACCGTGAAAGCGTTTTCCAGCGTCTCGTTCAATTCTCCGCAGACGTACATCCGTGTCATGTCGACGATATAGCCGTCAAAAACGCCTGCGTAGTCGATCAGCACCGGCTGGCCCGGCTTGATCACTTCGACCGATGCCCCATGGGGCGAGGCATGCGACATCCCCTGCCCGGTTACCGCTCCATCGAAAAAACCGCCGGTGCTGCCGCTGGAACCGGCGACTGCGAGGCCCATGAACAATTCCTGATTGAAGGCGCGCATCCGCACGTAACCTTCATTGCCGATCTTCCGCAAACGCGCTTCAAATTCAGTCGCCAAATCCACTTCGCGCATCCCCGGCTGCAGAAAATCGGCAACCGAGGCAAACACCCGACTGAGTTGCACCCCGGAATAGCGCATCCGCTCCAGCTCCCACGCTGACTTCACTGAGCGCAGTTCCCGGTTGAGCATTGTAATGTCGCTGAACTCACGGCCCGGAAGCAGCTTGCTGTAGTAGTTGAACTGCTGCACCGGGGTGACATCGAAGGTCATCCCGATCTTCTGCTGCCCGGCAAACAACGAAGCGAACTCTTTGCTGCGTGGAAAAGGTCGGATGTCAGCAACACAGGCCTCATCTTTGGCGCGGGTGTAACTTTTTCGGACCAGCAGCAGCGGCTCACCTTCAGCCGGCACCCAAAGGGTCGAATTCTGCCGGGTGGCGGTAAAATAGTAGATATCGATCGGATAGATAAACAGCGCACCATCAAGCTCCAGTGCTTGCAGTTTTTCCTGCAAGCGGCTAATGCGCGCCGGGCATTCCAACTCAAGAGACATGCATGAACTCCTTGGATCATTTCAGCAAAGCAATAACTCAGCAGAACAAATTTAACACAATCGGGCTCTTTTCTGCCGCATGAAAGATTGACATGCAGGACATTTGCTGCGATATTCTTAAGATTAACTAATAAATATAGTTTATGGGGGACTATGGAACGCTTTATTGCCCGCCAGCCAATCTTTGATTGGCAGCTGAATATTTTCGGCTATGAATTGTTGTTCCGCAACAGTCTCGACAACTATTTTGACGGCACCGACCTGGATGATGCCTCGTCGAATATCATCGCCAACAGCTTCCTGCTCTTCAGCATCGAAGAGATGACCAACAGCTCCCTGGCCTTTCTTAACGCCACCAACAACTCTCTGAAAAACGGCTTTATCAACACTCTCCCCAGCAAGGCAGTCATCATTGAGATCCTCCAGCCGCTGATCCCGAATCCGGAACTTCTTGAGGCCTGCCGAAACCTTAAAAAAGCCGGCTTTACCCTGGCCCTTGATGACTTTGTCTACGATTCGAACCTTGATGAGTTTCTGGAGACTGTCGACATCATCAAAATCGATGTATTGAACACCAGTATCGAGGATTGCCAAGACTATGCAGATATGCTCCTGGCAAAAGGGAAAAAACTTCTGGCCGTCAAGGTCGAAACCCAGGAGACGTACCAGCGCTTGCGAACCATCGGCTTCGATTATTTTCAAGGCTATTTTTTCAGCAAACCAGCGGTTCTCAGTCGTAAAGATATTCCGGCCAACAAACTGAAATATATGCAGATCCTTCGCCAGGTCAATGCCCCGGAAGTCAACCTCAATCGACTGGCCGACACCATCCAGGAAGAGATGTCCGTCGCCTATAAACTGCTAAAGTTGATCAATTCGGCGGCATTTGCTTTACCGAGACCGATTCATTCGATCAAACAGGCTCTGACATTCTTGGGGGAAAGGGAAATTCAAAAATGGGTTTCATTGATTGCCCTGACCGGAATCGCCTCCGACAAGCCGGACGAACTGGTTATTAATTCCCTGGCCAGGGGTAAATCCTGCGAATTAATCGCACCCCATGTCGGCATGCTCAGCCGTGCCCCTGACCTTTTCCTGATGGGCTTGTTTTCCATGCTGGATGGGCTTATCGATCGGCCTCTGCAGGAGGTATTGAACGACCTGCCTTTAGCAGAGGACTTGAAAGATGCCTTATTGGGCAAACCGGGTCATCCGCGCAAAGTTCTTGACTTGGTTCTGGCCCAGGAGATGGGCCTCTGGCGGGTTCTTACCTACATTGCTGACAGTTTACGATTGCAGGAAAACACCTTGCAGGATATCTACATCGAATCGATTCAATGGGCCCGGCAGACGTTTAACGCGGAATAACCGCGCCAGCACCCAAACGAGCCAGTATCGTAACCACCGCCCCCAGGGTCAGTACCAAGGTGGTCCAGTAACCATAAAAAGCCCAGCCAATCCTTCCGGAATCAGCCCTGGTGATGGCACAATAGTTTTTCAGGTTTTTGTGTACCTGCCAGCGAATTTCAAAAAAACTGATTTTAATATTGGCAGCGGAAATCCGTCGTAAAATCTGGATGGAAAAATAGAAGTTCAACAGGCTTGAAAGGCCAAGAACGATGAGAGAGATAATCAACAAAGAGATTCTCACAAGATGAGGAAACAGCTCTACTTCGGGCGCTGTTCCAGTTCGATCAGTAGTTTTTTCAGCTGGTCGATTTTTTCTTCCAGTTGTCGATTTTCTCGCTTAATCCTATCAAGATCTGCAGCTAGTTGCTGCTTTTCCGTCGCTTCTGCGGCTGACGGGGCCTTACAGGCAACCAGTTCCAAGGCACAGGCGATGATCGTTTCCGCACGCACGGCCCAGATGCTGTCGGGATAATCCTGCGGGACCTGCTGCAACAAGGTGATCTTATTCGTCGCGGACAGTTCATCAACCGCCCGAAGAAAAAGAACTTCATC
>JADFVC010000102.1 GCA_015222355.1 Chloroflexota bacterium
CTTGCCAACTCAACGTGAAAGAGATTTATTGCCACTGGACACAGACATTTTCGAGCCTCTCGCAGAGTTTCTCGACCTCAACACACATCTTTTCTTTACCCAGGTCGTAGCACTTTTCTTCCGTCCCGCAAACATAGGTCACCGTCATCGATTTGTATTGCACGCAAACAGGCGTGTATGTCGGCGTAGATGTTGAGGTATTCACATCGGCGGGGTTGACCGGGGTCGGAGGCGGCGCATCAGGGATGCCGAAAGCACCTGCTCCGGCAGCAAAAAAGAGCAGTGCGGCAAAAGATATCAGGACGGCCGACAGAAACGAACTCGGGTTCTTCATAACAATTCCTTTTTTGATGCACTCGCAAAAAGTCATGAGATGGCTAAGCAAAAATTTCGACCGACAAGACGTAGTGGCTTTTCAGGGGTGAAGGCATACATATGGTATGTCGAGGTCCTGAAAAAACGCTGCAACGCAGTCGATCGGTCTTTTTTAAAAGCTCTTTGTGCTTGTCGCCAGCCTTCTCAATAATGACCAATCCGGAGGATTGCTGATCTCCGGATTGGTCATCGGTGGTGGCCGGTTCGGCGTTCGCGGCAGGTTCGTTGTGGGGGCTGTTGGAAGGAGAAACACTATAGTTGTCGTTACAATGAGCACTTTGGCCAAAAGCAAGCAGCAGAAACGACAAGAGGATGAAACAACCGACGGGAAAAATTTTCATGCTTCACCTCCCTGGAGTTTAGACAGCTGCGGTTCATCAGACCGCAGAGGGAATTTGTACTGAAACACGTTCCGCCACAGCCTACCAGACAACCAGAGACCGGTCAAAGCCATAATATTAAAAGAGAAAATCTCCAGTGAATCTATTACGAAAGCAACTATTAACCACAGAGCCACACGGACATGGGCGGGATTTAAAACCTGAACTCAGAAAAGTTCACAATCCACGCTCCAACCTGGCAAGGGTCGATGAAGTTTTGCTTTCAACGGGCAGATACGTTATCCTCGCACCAGCCACAGGGCACAGCCCCGTGGTTTTTGATTTTTTGTGGAGTGTGAATAGATGAATATCGACTGGTATCCGGGGCACATGAAAAAAGCCCGGGCGCAGATTGTCGAGGGGCTACCGACCATCGACCTGTTTATCGAAGTGCTGGATGCCCGCCTGCCGGCCAGCAGTGCCAACCCGCTGCTGGAGAGGTTGCGGGGAGACAAACCCTGCATCAAGGTGCTGAACAAAAATGATCTGGCCGATCCGACGGTGACCAAATCCTGGGTGCGCTTTTTTGAGAAACAGCATGGTGTACGGGCAATCCCGCTGGACGCCAAGGATCGCCGCGATGTCGGCCTGCTACCGAAACTCTGTCGCAAGCTGGTGCCGGGACGGGGCGGAAAAGGGGAAAGACTGCTTCGGGTGATGGTGGTCGGTATTCCCAATGTCGGCAAGTCGACCCTGATCAATACTCTGGCGGGAAGAAAAATCGCCCGGGTCGGTGATAAACCGGCCATCACCACCTGCCCGCAGCAGATCGACCTGCGTAACGGCATCCTGCTCTCCGATACACCCGGCCTGCTCTGGCCGGTACTGGAGGACCCGGACGGTGCCTGCCGTCTAGCAGCCAGCGGAGCCATCGGCGATAATGCTTTTGATACCACTGCGGTTTCGTTGGCAACGGTAGAATATGTCGCCGGCAAGTATCCTGCGCTGCTGCTGCACCGTTATAAGTTGCCGGAGCTGTTGGAGACGGCAATCTTGCTTCTCGAAGAGATCGGCCGGCGACGCGGCTGCCTGGTGAGTGGCGGTGAAGTCGATCTGCACCGGGCGGCGGAACTTTTCCTGCGCGAGTTACGGAGCGGCAAGTTGGGTCGTATCAGCCTGGAACGACCAGGTAAAATCGCTGCTGCGGAAGTGACCGCTGACAACAAATGAACCGACAATTTAATTGCCGCTGCTGCGGACATTGCTGCCTCAACCTGATCGATGCCTACAATGGCTGCGTCAGTGATGCCGATCTTGAGCGTTGGCAGCAGCTGGGGCGTGACGATCTGCTGGCCTGGGTGCGAACTCTCAACCTTGGCCCCGGGAACCGATTGCACACCGCCTGGATCGATCCAACAACCGGCGAGGATGTGGAGCGCTGCCCCTGGCTGCTCGACAGAACTGACCGTACGGGCCATCTCTGCGGAATTGACCCGATCAAACCGGACCACTGCCGGGCCTATCCGGAACACCGGCAGCATGCGATGACGACCGGATGTCCGGGATTCAGCAACATGGAGGTATCATGAAAAATAAAGCGAAAAGCAAGGATATTTACGTCTCTGATATCTCCTTTGATGTCGTCGAAGAAGATCTCCGCAAGCTGTTCTCCGTCTGCGGTACCGTCCGTGCCGTCCACATGTTGACAGATCAGCGCTCCGATCAATTCAATGGACGTGCCTTTGTCCGGATGGCGAGCGATGCCGAGGCGAAAGATGCCGTCAATATGCTCGACGGGACCCGGTTGATCAATCGCTGTATCAGGGTCTCTGCTGCACGGGACAAACCAACCGTTACGCCGGTTGTTGACGTTGCGGGAAAAGACCCGCGGCGACGCAGGGCACCCAAGGGACGAAAGAAATCACCATAAGTTTCCCACGCCGATTATGCTGCACTCGCAAAAAGTCCCGGAGACAAAAGCAGGACAAACATCGCCAGCAAGATCATCAATCGTCGCGACATAATTCAGCTCTTTCGAAACTACTCGTCAAGTTTGTGAAAAATCAACGACTCCGAATTAACACAATGACGTTTTCCGGTCGGGTCCGGACCGTCATCAAAGATATGGCCGAGGTGCCCGTCACAGCGGGAACAGATCAATTCATTACGGGTCATGAAAAAGCCGCGATCCATCCGGGTCGAGACATTTTCCGCGGCCACCGGCTGATAATAGCTCGGCCAGCCGGTCCCGGAATCGTACTTGGCAGCGGAATGATAAAGATCCAGTCCGCACCCGGCGCAGCGGTAAATCCCCTGTTCGTGGTTATCCCAGTACTTGCCGGTAAAGGCCCGTTCGGTCCCCTGTTCGCGAAGAGTGTGGTACTGCTCGGCCGTCAGCAGCTTGTTCCATTCGTCTTCACTGTGAATCACCTTGTCACTGAGAAAATAATCCCTTTTTTCTACCGAATACACCTTGATTTCCCCCGGTTTCACCAGCTCTTTCCCCGCTGCGGCCGAGCCGCCTGAAAGCAAACAAAGCACCCCGACAACACTCAAAACCAGCGTTATAATTCTTATCAGTTTCATAGCCTGGCTCCTTTGATTCTTTCCGAGGAGGCTGTCCCAGAATCCCGTCTCCTATTATGACTCCTATGGTAACATATTGCTCGTCGCAGTGGAGTGTGTGTCATCGCCATTTTATCGACAAAGATGCGCTTTACCCACTGTGCAAATCTGCTAGAATCAGCAGGTCATTTCATTCCAAGCCGCCGTAAATGATTGTTTTCTTTTTTCTTGTAACTGTTCAGCATAACTGAATCCTCTTGAGGCATGGCATCCCTTGAGAGGGTCAAGATCAAAACCCTCGGGTCCCGGCCCGAGAGCCGGGTTCATTTTCTTTGTCAGGCCGCAAAGAAAACGAACCAAAAGAAACGGCCTCTAGATTTCTGTCTCGGTCGTTCTTGGCTTCGTTGGTGGCGGAGGGCGATTGGAGCAGCGATGGGTCGCTGATGCAACGAAAGACAAATGGGAAAGACGGAAAAGGCAGAGGGAGCAATGGTGCAGAGTTCCGAAGACCACCGGTGTTGGGGGCCTGCTCAACAAGCGGTGGTCTTCTTCTGCGTCGGGACAAGCGGAGCAACCGCCGACCCAATTTCGCCCATGCGAACGTGTTCGCCTGGGGCCTTTGAGTATTTTGCCCCGGCCGAAGGGCAAGGGTTCCTCTCTTGTTCAAGCGATCGGATAAGCCACCGGAGCTTCCGTGACAGTGATAA
>JADFVC010000103.1 GCA_015222355.1 Chloroflexota bacterium
GGGTCTTCTCATCCCATTCGCCGACTTCCGGCAACTCACCATAGCCGTTCCCGGCAACCGAGACAATCTCACTGCTGCCAAAAAGAGAATCCTGCCCTGATTGCTGTTCCCGCTGTAACCGTTGACCAACCTCCATCGCCTCTTCAAACCCGGCCATGAACTGGGCACGTTTGCCACCAAGGGTGTCGAAGGCTCCGCACTTGATCAGCGCCTCGACAACTTTCTTATTAACCTTACGCAGGTCGACCCGCTCGCAGAAATCCTGCAGCGAGCTGAACGGCTTGTCACAGCGAACCTCACGAATCGAATCGAGGGCCGCGGAACCGACCCCCTTGACCGCGCCGAGGCCAAATCGCATCGACTCAGCCGACACGGTGAAAGAACGATCCGAAGCATTGATATCCGGTGGATGGATCTCAATGCCCATGGAGCGCACTTCACTGATATTCTTGATGACCTTGTCGGTGTTTTCCATATCCTCGGTCAGCAGCGCAGCCATAAACTCCACCGGATAATGTGCCTTAAGGTAAGCTGTCTGATAAGCGATAAGGGCGTAAGCTGCCGAGTGGGATTTATTGAAACCGTACGCGGCAAATTTTTCCATCAAATCGAAGACGGCTTCAACCTTCTTCAAATCCAACTTGTTTTCCTTGGCCCCGGCAAGGAAAATCTCCTTCTGCTTAGCCATTTCCTCAGGCTTTTTCTTACCCATCGCTCGACGCAGCAAATCTGCAGCACCGAGGCTGTAATTACCCAAAACCTGGGCAATCAGCATGACCTGTTCCTGATAAACGATAACCCCGTAAGTATCCTTGAGGATCGGTTCAAGCTGCGGGAAATCATACTTGAACTGCTCCAGACCATGCTTGCGCTTAATGAAGGAATCAACCATTCCGGATCCAAGCGGGCCCGGTCGGTAGAGGGCCACCATGGCGATCAGGTCTTCAAAACAGCTCGGCTTAAGCTTGACCAGGTACTCTTTCATCCCCGAGGATTCAAGCTGGAACACCCCGGTGGTTTCACCGCGGGAGAGCAGTTCGTAGGTTTCCCGGTCGTCGTCTCGCACCAGTTTGAGATCAAAATTGGAATCTTTCCCCTCGCGAATCAACCGTACCGCATTTTCGATGACGGTCAGGGTCTTCAGACCGAGGAAGTCAAATTTGACCAGACCGATCTTCTCGACGTAACTCATCGGGTACTGAGTGACCTGGCCGCCCGACTTGGGATCGATATAAAGGGGCAGATATTCCGGCAACGGTTTTGGCGTTACCACGACTCCGGCTGCATGGGTCGACGCATGGCGAGTCAAACCTTCAAGCGCCAGGGAAATCTTGACCAGCTCAGCGACTTTCCGGTCTTTGTCAATCAGCTCTTTGAGCTTCGGTTCCTGACTGATCGCCTGTTTGAGGGTAATACCAAGGACACCGGGAACCAGCTTGGCAATCTTGTCAACCTCACCGTACGGGATATTCAGTGCCCGACCGACATCGCGCAGCACCCCCTTGGCCAGCATGGTGCCGAAAGTGATGATCTGGGCAACGTTCTCCTTACCGTACTTTTCCCGCACATAGTTGATCACCTCCTCACGACCATAGATACAGAAATCCACATCGATATCGGGCATCGAAATCCGTTCCGGGTTGAGAAAACGTTCAAACAGCAGGTTGTAGGGAATGGGATCAATATCGGTGATACGGATGGCATAAGCAACCAACGAACCAGCGGCCGACCCCCGCCCGGGGCCAACCGGGATATCATGATCCTTGCCCCAGTTGATAAAATCGGCAACGATCAGGAAATAGCCGGGAAAGCCCATGCTCTTGATGCAGGCCAACTCCTCAGCCAAACGGTCGTGATAAGCCTGCACCTCTTCATCGCTCAGTTTACGCAGTTTGCGGATCTCATCGAGACGCCCCTCCAGCCCCGCCTCGCTCTGTTCCTGCAAAACTTCATCAAGAGTTTTGTCAGTCGGCTTTTCATACTGGGGGAAGTGGTAAGTATTGAAATCGAGTTCCAGGTTACAGCGCTCGGCAATTTTGACGGTATTGGCAATTGCGTCTGGATAATCCTTAAACAGGGCGATCATTTCATCGGGAGTTTTGACGTAAAACTCCTCGTTGGCAAACCGCATCCGCTTCGGATCATCCATGGTTTTGCCGGTCTGGATACAGAGCAGCACTTCGTGAGCAAAAGCGTCATCACGCGTCAAATAGTGACAATCATTGGTTGCAACCAAGGGGAGATCCAGCTCTTTGGCGATAGAAACCAAGCCGGCATTTGCCTTAGCCTGTTCCGGCAGATAATTCTCTTGTAACTCCAGATAAAAACGATTGTCAGTAAAAATCTGCGCAATCTGCCTGGCCCGTTCCAAAGCTTCGTCAAGCTGATTAAGATTAATCAGGGTCGGCAGCTCTCCACCAAGGCACGCCGACAAGGCAATCAGCCCCTCATTGTGTTCGGCCAGCAGTTCCCAATCGATGCGCGGCTTGTAATAAAATCCTTCCCGGTAGGCGGTCGAAATCAACCGGCAGAGATTCCGATAGCCAGCCAGGTTCATGCACAGCAGCACCAGGTGATAAGAGGCCTCCGAGGAACCACGGGCATTCCCCTTGGTGAAACGGGAACCGGGGGCGACATAGACCTCGCAACCGATGATCGGCTTGATGCCTTTGCTCATCGCCTTGCTATAAAATTCGACCGCACCGAACATATTGCCGTGATCGGTGACCGCCACCGCCGGCATTTTATATTCTTTGGCCCGATTGACCAGATCATCGAGTTTGATGGCGCCGTCGAGCAGACTGTATTGACTATGCAGATGCAGATGAACGAAGTTGGCGTGTTCCATATATGGGCAGAGTCGTGTCAATGCTGAAAAAGAGAAAACCGATCAACCCTCAAGGCACTGATCGGCGGTGAATTTGTCAGAGAAATTTACCACCGTTACTCAACGATGGTCAACAACCTAAACCGGCTGACTGAAAATTATCCCGACAGCCTCTTGGCGCCGCCATGGTAACATCCGTGAAGGCAATTCCGCACAGCTGATGCAAGGACAATAAACAACCCGGAAATTGCTTTTCTCGAGCGAATAAATTACAATTTCAAAACGACTACGACAGTAATTTTTAGCAACTGACTGCCGGCATTTCTCCTCCGGAAAGCGCTCATCGCAGGAGCAAAACATGCGCATTGAAACAGATCTGAAACTTGGCTTCAAAGATGTCCTGATCCGTCCGAAACGCTCGACCCTGAAAAGTCGTGCGCAGGTCGTTCTTGACCGTGAGTTCACCTTTTTACACAGTCAACGCCAGTGGTCAGGAATCCCGATTATCACCGCGAACATGGATACCGTCGGCACCTTTGAAACCGCCGAGGTGCTGGCGAAATTCGGTCTCTTGACAGCACTTCACAAGCACTACAGCCTCAAGGAGTGGGACCACTTTCTTAAAGGACGTGATGACAGTATCTATTCGCGGATCATGATCAATACCGGTACCGCTGAAGATGATTTCAACAATATGCAGAAGGTCATCGAACACCATCCGAAACTCGAATTCATTTGTATCGATGTCGCCAACGGCTACGTAGAGACTTTTGTCGATTTTGTCAAACAGGTGCGCGACAGCTTTCCCGATAAAACCATCGTTTCCGGTAACGTGGTCACCGGAGAAATGGTTGAAGAACTGTTGCTCTCCGGAGCGGATATCGTCAAAGTCGGCATCGGTCCGGGCTCTGTCTGCAC
>JADFVC010000104.1 GCA_015222355.1 Chloroflexota bacterium
CATCTGCGCCGCAATCCGCTGTCGCGCGGCCGTTTCATCAAGCCCATCCCTGGCCATCAGCCGCTGCAATTGCACATCGGGATCGATTTTCACCACCAGAACCTGGTCGACCCGCCCCTCGGCCCCCGCTTCAAACAGTAGCGGCGCCTCGTAGACCACCAGCGGAATCCCCGGGGTGGCTTTGAGTTGCCGCAACCTCTCGGTCGCCAACTTGGCAATGGCCGGGTGGGTGATGCCGTTTAGATCCTCCCGCGCCCGCTTGTCGGCAAAAATGATCTGTCCCAGACGTTTGCGATCAAGCTCACCATTTTTCCATAACACCTCAGAACCGAACCGCCTCACCAACTGCTGTAATACTGGGTGTCCCGGCGCAACAATCTCGCGAGCCAGGTGATCGGCGTCGATCAGTGCCGCCCCGTGCGCCGCAAATATGCGGGCAACCGCACTCTTCCCTGAAGCAATATTGCCGGTAATACCCAGAATCAAATTGTTGGCACTCATAAACGATCGATCTGCACAGCGAAAAGACCTTTTGCTGTTCTCATGATGAACATTCCTGTCCATTTATCACAGCACGGAGCGGAAAACAATGGCCCAATGCGGCGGATAATCCTAAAGTAGCAGCGTAGTTTCACGCAGGAAAGACTGCTGCATACGAACTGCGAGGAAACACCCTTATCCCCGCATTGTAATGAATTGTTGTGAAATCGTCCAAACCACCCTAAGATAGTGAATGTTCTAGTGAATCAGTACCGACACCACAGATTGAGACAGGCTATGGATCTTTCCGCTAAAGAACATACGTTAACGATCGACCTGGAAACTGCACTCACCGGGCTGATCAAGCTGATTAAGGCACTCTCCTTCTACCCACCGGGACACCCGGCCCTGGCAAAAGCGGCCGAAGAGACAGCAACGGCCTTTCAGCCACTGCTGGAGCGCCATGATACCTGCCCATACCATGTGACGCAAAAAGGCTTCAGCCTTGATGCCATCCCCTTGGCACCGAACAATAAATATCTGGCCTCTTTGGCGCTCAAGCTGCTGGAACGGCGTGTTCGGCACCTGCTTTTCCTCCCGGAATTGACTGATCATGAATTGCTCGCTTTTGCCGAGGAACTGACGAAATCGGCCGCACAACTCCTTGCAGAGGGAGGATTACCGAAAAGACTCGCAGACCGGCAGATCAGATCGATCTGGATCAATGAAACAGATCTGCAAGTCATACAAAACAACCTGCGTGAATTTGAAAATGGCCAGCCGAAAAACCTTGCCGGAGAAACCGGGCAGAAACCACGCTGGGAAACCGCAGAAACAAGCGTGGTCGTTACCCGGATGCAGGATTTTCTCGAAGAATTGAAAGAGCCTTTGAACGACCATGAATATGCCCAGCTCTTGCAAAAGATCCGGCACATAGCTCGAGAATTCCTGCGCCAGACGGGGCTTAACGGCTGCCTGGCACTCCTCGGCTTGCTGGAAACTCATCGTCAGGAGAGTCAACGCAGTTCATCTCAAAGAGACGCTGCAACGGCAGCCATTGGCTCTTTGCTCACGGCTGAGATTCGGGATTTGCTGGTTGACTGTGTGGCGGAGAAAACCTTGAAAGCTTCGCAGCAGCGGGCGCTCAGCAGATTACTGGTTGGCCTGGGGTTAAAAATCGCCACGCCACTTTTGAAACGTATGAATGCTGAACGAAACACCATCACCCGCCGTCATTACACAGCCATCCTGGCCGCCATGGGAGAATGCATTTTTGAGCTGCTGCAGACCGAGATAGCAAATAAAACCTGGTACGTGGTGCGTAATGCCGTTACGGTTCTGGGTGAAAGCCAGCTGGAAAGTGCCCTGCCATTACTGAACAAGACCATAACACACCCGGAAGTACGGGTGCGCAGAGTCCTGATCCGGGCTTTGGGCGCGATTGGCAGCAGCTCTGTCATTCCGTTGCTGTTACGCTTGAGTCAGGACAAAAATGCCGAACTGCATCAGCCAGCGATTATGGCACTGGGTGCGCTGAAAAACCCAAAGGCGTTACCACCCCTGGTTAGCATACTGAAAGAATTTGACTTTGGGGGCAAAAAAACCGAGCTGAAAACAGCAACTATCCAGGCTTTGGCGGCGACCAAATCCCCCCAGGCAATTATCCCCCTGCTGAAGTTTGCCCGGCGCAGAAACGTCTTTAAGCGTAAACATATCGAAGGCTTGCGTGCAGAGGCCATCATGGCCCTCGGGCAACTGGGCAATGACCAGTTGCTCCCGCTCCTGACGCAAATACCCAATGCGCACAAAGGGCCGGTCGGTAAAGCGCTGAAACAGGCAACGGCACAGTTGCAAAAACATCATCATGTCTCTTGATCAACTCAAACAGGGTCTTTTCTGCCTCACAGCCATTCTGCAGGGCTTAAGACTCTACCCCGCAGAGCACCCACAAATCCGTAAACAGCTGGCAAGCTCTGTCTCGACACTCGGCAAATTAATCAATGAGTATGAAAAACTGACGATCGGCCTGCTTGATGGAACCTTATTACTCAACAACATCCCCTGCCTTGATCAGTTACCGGCCCTACAGGAACTCAGCAGACTCCTCGCTCGACAACGCTTGCAGGCCGTCGAAATCTCCGCGGGCGTAGACAACCGACAGCTGCTGTTCTTCTGCCGGCAACTTCCCCAGCTCCAAGGTGGTGATTTTGCTGATCGCCTGGAGGATGCCGGAGTGACAGCGATTCAGGTCTCTCGGCAGGATGAAGAAGTCGAAGGTGCAGAGACTGTCTACAAAAGGGCCCTGGCAGCAGTCGAAGATGTCTGCAACGATGTCCGTTTGGGACAAATCCCCGCTTCCCGACAGGTGATCAAAACCGTCAAGGGGATGGTCCGCACCATCATTGAAGAACCCTTTGCCCTGCTGGCCATGTCGATGTTGAAAGATTACGACAACTATACCTTCAGCCATTCGGTCAACGTGTCGGTCATCGCCATGTCGGTCGGCAAGGCCTGCGGTCTTTCCAATCAGAAATTGTACGAGCTTGGACTGGGGGGATTACTGCATGACTTGGGAAAGATGACCATTGATCATGACATTGTTGTCAAGCCGGGAAAGCTGAACACCCGGGAATACGAGCTGATGAAACAGCATCCGGTCAACGGTGCTAAAATTGTTGCTGACATGGAGCGGATTCCGCTCGAGGTCATCGATATTGTGAACAACCATCATCTGGGTTACGACCGCAGCGGCTACCCAGCAAGCAATCGCGGACAATCCGTTTCGCCCCTCGCCGATATGACCTGCATTGCCGACACCTACGATGCCATAACGACCATGCGCTGCTACCAGCGGCCCCGCTCTCCCAAGCAGGCCATCGCCAAGATGGCAAAACTGAGCGGCAGCCGTCTCCACCCGGAATATCTGGCCAGATTCCTAGAATACCTCGGGCCCTACCCGGTTGGGACCATGGTCCGCCTGCAGGACGGTCGGGTCGGGCTGATCAGCGATCAGAACCAGCAAGGGCTTGGCTCGCTGACCCTGAAAATTCTCTTCGATGCAACCGGCGCAAAGATGGCCGAACCGCCCCTGCAACAGCTTTCCGATGGCCATTCTATCGTTGCCGAAGTCGACCCAACTCTCAAGGGTGTCCGCCTGGAAGATTACCTGCCTTGAGCAGAAAACCAGATAACACAAAAACCGAAAACTCCCCCAGGCAATCAGCCAACAGGGGGTACGTAAATCTATTGTTTTTTCTAACACAGATTCGTACTTGAAAAGGCCTCCGAAATTCCCTGGAGGCCTTTTTCTTATTTTTCACATCAACATCGACCGGCCCAAGCATCTTTAGAATTCCGCTGATATTATTACTTATTCGACACCTGTTCTTGCTTGAAAATCGCTCTGGATTCTTGTTACAAACCCTCCGGCAATGGGGCCTAAAAATGCATCCGAGGTTGCGCCATTAGGTAAACCCCTTTTTAATTAGGTCAACTATCATTTTCACTAAGAATTGTAAAATAACCCAGCAGTGTCCGGTTAGGTTTTTGCACTTTGAATAATTTGACAAAAATAACATAAAAATCAGCAACTTATAGCTTTTTTTGCTTGACAGGCAGCCGGGAGGTCGCGCGGCGAATTTTCGTAAATACCCGATTCTTTGGAGGATTTACAAAAATGTCGCTGCTTGCCCGCTTACACGGTACCCGGTTTAATGCCCGTGCTCTGGTTCGATTGTTCACACCGTTCAAGGCCTCTCTCGACCATGTTCCGGTTCTTGAGGCCCGAGGAAACAGGCCCTTGCAAATGACTTTCGAGGATCAGTTGAAAATCCTGACCTACTACCACCTCGAAGAGCATTCTTCGGGGCGGCACCTGCTTCAGGTTCTGACTCAAGAGGATTTCGCTGCAACCCACATCGCCCCACCCGGTGGTATCCAGAAAAGTGCCTTCTTCGAGGCTCTTAATTCTCGGGGACTGGAGCAGATGGTCCATGTCTATGAAAATCTCCAGAAGCAGGCCACCGACCGTTTTGATTTGACTGCCGAGCAGATCGCCTTGATTTACAAATTACGCTGGACTATCCTGGACTATCGAGTCGTTCTTCGGCTGGTGGAAACGCCACCTCAAGGTTTATCACTTGATTGCCCGCAGTCCTTATGGCTTGC
>JADFVC010000002.1 GCA_015222355.1 Chloroflexota bacterium
CAGTGTTTCAGCTTCAGAAATTGACTGTCCCGTGCTGTCCAGGTAGATTGCCCGTTCTCCGGAAGAGCCGAGCCAGAACCCGGCCGTGGCGTCAAGGGCTGTGACAATTGTTCCTATGCGGGTCAAGGTCTCGGCCTGGTCTTCCACCCGGGAGGGTAGACGGTTTTCATCGACGTGGGCGTTCAGCTCGATCATTTCACAGCCGAGTTCGTTTAACAGATCGGGGAGCAGAGCAGCAGCCGGGGAGTGGTTAAGATCGATGACAATTTTTGGTTTGGCTTTGCGGATAATGTCGCGATCCAGGGCTCGCAAAAAGCCCTCCCGATAATAATTGTTGATATGTGGAAGTTCTGTGATGATTCCGGGTTCATTGAAATGAACCCGGCGGAAATTTTCTTTATAGTAGATCCGCTCGATGGCTTTGGCCGTGGCCGAGGAGAGTTCCATTCCCTGCTCGTCGAAAAAGACGATTTCCGTTGCCGCGGAATCGCGCGGCGATTGCCGGAAATGCACCCCGCCGACCTCGCCGAAGGTGGTCAGCTTGTAGCGCAGGACCGGCAACGGCAGGCGCTTGACGTCACGAACATTGACTCCGGCCGAAAGCAGCCCGCCGACAAAGGCCCGTTTCAGCATGCGTGATGAACGAACGGCGTCGCGGCCCGTCAGCACGTAAGACTCTTTAGGGAGGGTAGAACCATAGGCGGCACCGAGCTTGGCGGCAAATTCCGGCGTCAGTTCGATATTGGTCAACCCCCTGACCAAAGCTCCTTCGAAGAGGCTCTTGCGCCAGGTTTCTCCCCAGATCAGATTGCTGGTAACAATTGAGTTGTTTTCGATAATTTTATTCGGCCAGATTTTAACATCGGCATTGATTTTGGCATCGCTGCCGATCTTGGAGTCGTCGCCGACGACCACACCAGGCAAAATTCTCGCACCGACGCCGACCCGGACATTTTGTCCCAGTACAGCACCATTGATCCGAGCATTGGCCTTGACGTAAACATTGTCCCAGAGGACGGTATCCTCAAGTTCCGCTCCGTCTTCGACGACACAGTTGCGGCCGATGATGCAATTTTTCAGTTTTGGCAGGCCGACCAGGCGGGTATTATCCCCGAGCACAACCATGCCCTTGAGATTCGATAGATTGTCGGGGCTGACCACCGCTTCGGCCCCAAGGTAGAGCCCTTTACAGGTGTAGGCAGGTTTTTCCTTGAGATTGATGGTAACTTTTTCTGCCAGGATATCCTTGCAGGTTTCCAGGTAGGCATCGCTGTTGCCGATGTCCTGCCAATAGCCTTTCAGGGTACAACCGAAGAGGCGATCCTTTCGCTTGAGCATCAGCGGAAAAATATCCTTCGACCAGTCACGGTTTTCACCTGCGGGGATCAGGTCGAGAACCTCTGGTTCGAGAATGTAAATACCGGTGTTGATGGTGTCGGAAAAGACCTCTCCCCAGTCAGGTTTTTCGAGGAACTGGGTGATTTGTCCCGCCCGGTTGGTGATGACGACGCCGAACTGCAGCGGGTCGGCAACCGGGGTCAGTGTCAGGGTCGCTTGCGCTTGGTTTTCCTCGTGGAACTTGATGGCGCTGCTCAAGTCGAAATCGGTGAGCAGATCACCGCTGATAATCATGAAACGTTGATCCAGATGACGGGCCGCTGCTTTTACGGCACCGGCCGTCCCCAGGTCTTCGAGTGGGGTCACGTAGGTGATATTGATGCCGTACTCACTGCCGTCACCAAAAAACTTTTTGATCGTCTCCGGTTGAAAATAAAGCAGCATGACCAGTTCGGTGATGCCGTGTTTTTTCAGCAGGTCGACAGTATGCAGCATGATCGGCTGGTTGCAGAGGGGAACCATCGGCTTCGGGGTGTTGATCGAGAGGGGGTGCAGGCGGGTTCCGAATCCACCGGCCATGATGACAGCTTTCATCGCATCTCCTAGGTCAGGACAGTTTTGATGGCGTAGCCATCGTATTCTTTTTTGCGAGACCATCAGTTTTTAAATTCTCTGTGGTCCTGTTTGTCAGGCTGTTTTCAGAGTGCTGTGCCGGTTGCGTCATGCCGGCCTGATCAGGTTTTCAGCAGGCGAACTATTTCTGCTTTGAGTTCATTCAGGTTGGAACTTTTGACAATGTATGCATCGGCCAGCCAGGAAGAGAAGTCATCCTTGTAGCAATTGTAGGCAGTGCACAGGATCACCGGCAAGCCGCTGTGCTTGTCGACGATCTTTTGTAACATGTCGAGGCCGCTTTCCTGTTTGAGCTGGATATCGAGAACCACCAGGTCGATCTTTTTGTTTTCCAGCGCAGTGGCAGCTTCAAGGCAGTTTTCGGCAGTGATGACGGTATATCCTTCATCTTCCAGCTCTGCCGTATAGAGCAGTCTCAGGCCGGGTTCATCGTCAACTACGAGGATTGTCGGCATCGGGGCCTCCGGGTTATTTTCTCATAATATGAAAATACAGCAAAAAAAGAAATTATAGCAGCTGAGATTGATAAGGCAATGGAATTAATCGTGAAAATAGGCTTGCCCTCTGGTTGCTGAGCTGGCATCATCGACGCCATGCGACGTAAAGCTTTTCGCCTCTATTCA